>NZ_KB291213.1:40107-53728 GCF_000318255.2 Capnocytophaga sp. oral taxon 380 str. F0488 | reverse complement strand
AAGCTCTCTATAAGCTAAGCATACCCATTTTACCCTTCATCTTTCACCTTTTACCTAACTCAACCCCTTCGAACCTTTTCGTTATCTTCCGGAAGTCCAAATCCATTTTTGATATCTCAGTTTTTTTGATATTTTCTAAGTCTCTTCGAGATTCTTCAAGTCTAAAATTTAAAAATCTTCTTGCTTTTCAGGAAAAAATCAGTATCTTTGTAAAAAAAAATAATAGAATTATGAGTATTGCAGTATTAACACAGAATCCAAATGTTCAGTTTATAACCGATAGTAATGGAAGAACAGTATCAGCCATAGTTCCTATAAGTGAATATAATACTATGTTGAAAATCATAAAACAATATGATTCCGATGATGAGTTTACAGAAGAAGAACTAAAAAGAATAGCCATATCACATCAGCAAGCTAAAGAGGGGAAGATGGTAAAGAGTGAAGAGGTTTTTAAAATGCTAAGAGCTGAGTATGGAAATTAATTGGACTAATGAAGCTATTGAAAGCTTTAGAGATACACTTCGCTATTGGAGTAAACGAAATTGTAATAACGATTATTCCAATAAAATTATTGATGAGGTAGAAAAAACAGAAGTTTTTCTAAAAGAAAATCCTATGTTACTTTCAAAATTTGTAGAAGAGGTTAAATTATATAAAATACTAATTATGAAAGGGAAGTTTGCTTTGTATTACGATTTTATAGAAGAAGAAAATCTAATTGTAATAAAATTTTTTAGAAGCACCAAGCAAAAACCTTTAGAGTAGTTTTTTAAGTTGCAAAATGAAAATGATTACGACAGAATTTAGCTAATCACTACAATGTAAGTGCCCATTCGTTAACTCACAGCATTAACACTCCTGATATAAAGAAGTTTTTTTAGAATCGGTAGATTAACAAAACTTATGATGGAATCTTTACTTTTTACTTCTGAAGAAATAGAACTCAACCCTCGTGCATCTTGGGCTGAGCTTTTGCAAATAACTTTTGTAAATAAGGAGCAATATTTTTCTATAAGTAGATTAGCTTATGAAGAAGAACTTTATTTTGAATACAATGAACAAACTCATTATATTTATGCCTTGTGCCAAGATGTAGAGTTTAATTTGAAAGCCAATGCCTTGCATATTCATATCACAAAGAAGCTAAAAGGTAATTGCCCTTTCAGTACCATTACAATACAATTACCTTCTTTTTCTGTTGATTTAGAAGAAGTGTTGCAAGAATTAAAAAAGAAAGTCCGATAATTCTTTTATCGGACTTCTTCATTAACCAACCAAAACTTTAAATTATGAAAACTATTATTTGAAGTTTACAATGAGCTACCACCCTCATTGCGACGCAAAGGTACGAATAAAACAGTACCTGTCAAGTGTATTTTTAAGTTTAACAAAAGTTTAATATAAAAGGGGCTTATGGAGCCTCTTTTTAGCGTAAATTTAATATTTGCGCACTTATTTTTTTAAGATTTTGTTTACCATTTTTATTTAGCATTACGTGCTTCAATCCACTTGCGGGCATTGATAAATGCCTCTAACCAAGGGCTAACCGCTGTTTTTTCACTCGGATAGTATGCCCATTGCCAAGGGAAAACTGAACGCTCTATGTGAGGCATCGTTACCAAATGTCGCCCTGTTTTGTCGCATAACATAGCCGTGTTGTAATCAGAGCCGTTAGGGTTTGCAGGGTACTCCTGATAAGCGTATTTACCTACGATATTGTACTGATTTTCTGCCAATGGCAAGTGGAATTTTCCTTCGCCGTGTGATATCCATACCCCTAAGGTACTACCGGCAAGGGTGGAGAGCATCACCGAGTTGTTCTCTGGAATACTTACCGATACAAAACCACTTTCGTGCTTGCCACTATCATTATGCCACATTTTTCCGTGCTCTGTGTGCTCAGGGTTGATGACTTCTAACTCCATAAACAACTGACAGCCGTTGCAGATACCTACTGAAAGGGTATCAGGGCGGGCAAAGAAGTTGTCTAACGCTTTTTTAGCTTGCTCGTTGTAGAGCAAAGCTCCTGCCCAACCTTTGGCACTGCCTAACACATCGGAGTTTGAGAAACCGCCCACAGCCCCTATAAATTGTACATCTTCTAAGGTTTCGCGTCCGCTGATAAGGTCGGTGGTATGTACGTCTTTCACATCAAAGCCTGCTAAGTATAGGGCATTTGCCATTTCGCGCTCGGAGTTGCTACCCTTTTCGCGTATCACTGCTGCTATAGGGCGTTTGCCTGCGGGGCGTACGGGTTTTTTACCTGTGAAATGCGCTGGGAAAGTGTATTGTAGAGGCTGTTCAGAGTAGTTTTGATAACGCTCGGTCGCCTTGTCATTTTTCGTTTGTTGTTTGTCTAACAGATAAGAAGTGAGGTACCACACATCGCGCAATTCGGGGATGTTGAAATGGTACGATTTTCCGAAATGGTGAATAGTAAGTTCTTGAGAAGTAGTTACTTCGCCTATATTAGCCCATTCTAAGAAGTTTTCTTCCAAAGTAGCTTCAATACTGCTATCGGCTTGAATTACTACCCCTGCATTTTCAGCAAAAAGGGTTTTGATAAGGTCTTCATCGGCTGAAAGTCCGCTCAAATCGATGGTCGCTCCTAAGTCGTTTTCGGCAAAACACATCTCTAAGAGTGTTGTGATAAGTCCGCCACTACCAATGTCGTGTCCTGCTTGTATTTTTCCTTCTTTTATGAGAGATTGTACTACGTTGAAAGCTGTTTTAAAGCCTTCAGCGTCTGTTATGGTAGGGGCTTTGTCGCCTATTTTGTTTAATACTTGGGCAAAAGCCGAACCTCCTAATTCAAATTGAGCGCCCGAGAAGTTGATATAATAAATGTTACCTCCATTGCGTTTGAGTACAGGCTCTACCACTTTTTGCACATCAGTACAATGGGCAGCCGCCGAAATAATCACCGTACCTGGGGCAATCACATCACCACCATCGGGGTATTTTTGTTTCATTGATAGGGAATCTTTACCGGTAGGAATATTGATACCCAATTCAATTGCAAAATTAGAAGCGGCTTCTACGGCTTCGTACAAACGTGCATCTTCTCCTTTATTGCGACACGCCCACATCCAGTTGGCGGATAGCGATACACTTTGCAAGCCGTCTTTTAGAGGCGCCCAAACGATGTTAGTCAGTGCTTCGGCAATAGCATTGCGACTGCCTGCATTAGGGCTGATGAGTGCCGTAAGAGGTGAATGACCTATGCTGGTAGCGATTCCTTCTTTGCCATTGTAGTCCAAAGCCATCACCCCTACGTTGTTCAAAGGGAGTTGTAGCGCACCTGCACATTGTTGTTTGGCGACTTTGCCCCCTACACAACGGTCTACCTTATTAGTAAGCCAGTCTTTACAAGCCACACTTTCTAATTGTAGCACCTGTGTTAAATAGTTGTGCAACTGACTTGCATAGTAGTGTAACTCTTCGTAATTAGTAACTACTGTTTCATCGGTCATTACGGTTTTTGGCGAACTACCAAAGAGCGCGCTGAGGTCTAAATCCATTGGGTGGGTACCTTTCTTTGCAGAGGCAATACTAAAAAGCTTGTCGCTGGTAACCACACCCACTTCGTACATAGGCGCACGCTCGCGGTCGGCAATGGTTTTTAGTTTGGCAATAGCCTTTTCGGGCAATACCAATCCCATACGCTCTTGTGATTCATTACCTATAATTTCCTTGTCCGATAGGGTAGGGTCGCCTAAGGGCAGTTTGTCTAAGTCGATTTTACCACCGGTTTCTTCTATAAGTTCCGATAGACAGTTGAGGTGTCCGCCTGCACCGTGGTCGTGTATAGAAACGATAGGATTCTCGTCAGATTCTACCATTGCACGAATCGCGTTGGCAGCGCGTTTTTGCATTTCGGGGTTAGAACGCTGTACGGCATTCAGCTCGATACCTGCACCAAAAGCCCCCGTATTAGCCGATGATACCGCAGCCCCTCCCATACCTATGCGATAGTTTTCACCGCCTAAGATAACGATTTTGTCGCCTTCTTGAGGTGTGTGTTTTATAGCTTGTGAGGCTTTGGCATACCCCACACCTCCTGCTTGCATAATTACCTTATCGAAGCCTAATTTGCGTCCGGCTTCTTCGTGTTCAAAGGTAAAGAGTGAGCCCGTAATGAGTGGTTGCCCAAACTTATTACCAAAATCGCTTGCCCCGTTAGAGGCTTTGATGAGGATATCCATTGGTGTTTGGTATAACCATTGGCGTTCAGCCATTCCTTTTTCCCAAGGGCGGTCTTCTTCCAAGCGCGGGTAAGCCGTCATATACACAGCCGTACCTGCCAAAGGCAAAGAACCTTGTCCGCCAGCAAGACGGTCGCGTATTTCACCTCCCGAACCTGTAGCAGCCCCGTTAAAAGGTTCTACCGTAGTGGGGAAGTTGTGGGTTTCGGCTTTGAGTGAGAGCACTGCCTCAAAAGGTTTTACCTCGTAGAAATCGGGTTTATCGGCACTTTTGGGTGCGAACTGGTCGACAGTAGCCCCTTTGATGAAAGCCACATTATCCTTATAAGCCGAAACAATGCTATTAGGGTGTTCTTGTGATGTCTTTTTAATGAGTTTGAAGAGGGTAGAAGGCTTTTCCTCACCATTGATAACAAAAGTGCCGTTGAAAATTTTATGGCGGCAGTGCTCTGAGTTGATTTGCGAGAAGCCAAACACTTCCGAGTCGGTGAGTTTGCGCCCCAGTTGTTGAGAGAGATTTTGCAAATAGGCAACTTCTTCGGTGCTTAACGCAAGCCCCTCTTGCTGGTTATACGCCTCGATATCATCAATTTCGAGTGTTGTTTGCGGTTGAATGTTGATAGTAAAGCTGTCTTGGGTAAGACCGTTGTATCGCTCAAAGAGCATAGGGTCGAAAGGGGTATTGGGGTCGGTTACCTCGTGGAACTCCTCGATACGGGTAATCCCGTGGATGTCCATATTTTGGGTAATTTCCACCGCATTGGTACTCCAAGGGGTAATCATCGCTGCACGGGGTCCGATGAAAGTACCGCTAAGGGTAGGGGAGGGGAGTTGCTGGGCATTGCCAAACAGCCATTTCAGTTTGTTGAGGTCGGTCTCAGTAAGGGCAGCTTCGGTCGCTACCACATAGATAGTGTTTTTGGGGTTTTTAAAGAAAAGAAGCATTATTATCCAATTAACGATTAGCAATTAACAATTAATAATTCAGTTATTGAGTAGTATTTTTCAAAAAGTTAGGTAGCATTAGTAAGAAAGGTATGCTGTTGTTGCAAGCTACCACTGCCATTGCCAAAAGGGGTACCATACTTAGTTTTTTCATAGGTGTTTTTTCTAAGATGAAACTTGCGACAAAGATACAAAATAATTATGAATAATATATTAAAAACTTTCTAATTAAAAGAATAAATTATTTTTATAGCAGAAGTACTCATTATACACCTCTAAGAACCCAGATTTGTACCACTGTTCTTCATCTTTCGTTCGTTGTTTGTTCGTTGTTTGTTCGTTGTTTGTTCGTCTTTTGTTCGTTGTTTGTTCGTCTTTTCTTCGTTCATTTTTTATCTGCCCGTGCGGCTCGCACCGTCTTTTGTTCGTCTTAGCTCCGAATAACGTTTGATTATAAAGCTATTACAGCTGAGCTACCTACTGCTTTCGCCATAGATTATTTCTATAATAGAACTTGCTCCAAAGGTATAAAACAAATTGTAATTAGCAACAAATAAAGCCTTCGTTTTTATTTATGACTCTGGAAATATTCATATACTTTCTTACCTCTAAAACCTGCTACTTGGGTAAGCTCCTCTAAAGTAGCTTCTCTTACGCGTTTTACCGATTTAAAATGTTGCAAGAGTACTTCTTTAGTCTTTTCTCCTATGCCCTCTACTCCATCAAGCTCCGATACAATAGCCGATTTACTCCGTTTTTGCCGGTGGAAGGTAATCCCAAAACGGTGAGCTTCATCACGTAACTGCTGTATCACTCGCAAGGTTTCCGAACGCTTGTCTAAATACAATGGAATACTATCCTCAGGGAAAAATATTTCTTCCAAACGCTTCGCAATACCTATAATAGCTATCTTTCCGCGCAGTTCTAATTGCTCTAAGGCTTTTAATGCCGAAGACAATTGTCCCTTCCCGCCGTCTATTACAATCAGTTGTGGCAGAGGTTGTTCCTCGTCCAACAATCTTCGATAACGTCTATACACGGCTTCTTCCATCGAGGCAAAATCGTTAGGGCCTTCTACAGTTTTCACGTTAAAATGGCGATAGTCTTTTTTGCTCGGCTTTGCATTCTTAAATACTACACACGCCGATACGGGATTTGTACCCTGAATATTCGAGTTGTCAAAGCACTCAATATGTACTGGTGGGACAGAGAGGTGCAAGTCGCGTTGCATCTGGGTGAGAATACGGTTCGTATGGCGTTCGGGGTCTACTATTTTCTCCTGCTTGAATCTATCTTGACGGAAGTGTTTAGCATTGCGCATCGATAGGTCTAAGAGTTGTTTTTTCTCACCTGCCTTAGGAATGGTCGCTTGTAATCCTTCTGAAAGAGTAACCTCAAAAGGCACAATAATCTCTTTGGAATTAGAGAAGAAACGTTCACGAATATCAATAATAGCGTATTCCAAGAGCTCTCTATCGGTTTCTTCCAATTTCTTTTTAATCTCCAAAGTATGAGCTCTCACAATCGCTCCGTAGGCTACTTGTAGGAAATTTACATAACCGTACTCTTCGTCCGAAACGATAGAAAATACATCTACATTGCTAATTTTACTACTTACGATGGTCGATTTTGCCTGATAGTTCTCTAAACTCTGTATCTTTTGCTTGATGAGATGTGCTTCTTCAAACCGCATTTCCGAAGCCAGTGCCATCATCTCCTCCTTAAACTGATGTAACGCATCTTTGAAATTCCCTTTGAGGATTTCTACAATCTGCTGAATATTCTGGTTGTAATCTGCTTCGTTTTGGTATCCTTCACAAGGCCCTTTACAATTTTTCAGATGATATTCCAAGCACACTTTGAACTTGTGGTTTGCGATGTTTTGCGGAGATAAATCGTAATTACAATTGCGCAAAGCGAAGAGCTCTTTTATCAAATCTAAAAGTGTGTGTACGGTTTTCATACTGGTATAAGGGCCAAAGTACAGCGAACCGTCTTTTACTACTCTGCGCGTAGAGAATACGCGTGGAAATCGCTCTTTCTTCACACATATCCAAGGATAGCTCTTGTCGTCTTTTAGGAGAATGTTATAGCGCGGTTGGTATTTCTTGATAAGGTTGTTTTCGAGTAGTAATGCATCGCTCTCGGTAGCTACGACTATGTGTTCTATACGCACAATTTTCCTCACCAAAATACGTGTTTTGGCATTGTCGTGTTCCTTTTGAAAATAAGAAGAAACGCGCTTTTTCAAATTGACAGCTTTCCCTACATAAATAAGCGTGTCCGTAGCATCGTAAAACTGATAGACACCAGGATTATTAGGTAAGGTTTGCAATTGAATTTCGATAGAAGGAAACATAAACAATTAGTAATTAATAACTGACAATTAATAATTAAAAAGAGGTTGTCCTTACGGGCAACCTCTTTTTATGTGTAACAAAAGGGTTAGAGAAACAACTATTTTACTAAGTTGATTTCAACACGACGGTTGAGCTCTCTACCTTTCTTAGTTTTGTTAGAAGCGATTGGTTTATCAGGACCGAAACCTTTTGCAGTCAAACGAGCAGGGTTTATACCTTTATCAATTAAGTAAGCTTTAACTGAATAAGCTCTATCTTCTGATAATTTTTGGTTCTTAGCTCTCTTACCACTGATATCAGTGTAACCTTCAATAGAGAATTTAGAATTCTTGTATTGGTTCAATACGTCAACGATTTGGTTCAATACAGTTGCTGATTCAGGACGGATAGTAGCTTTGTTTACATCGAACAAGATAGTTTTTGCGAAGTCATTCAATTTCTTTTGAACTTCTTGAGTTACTTCAGGACAACCGTTGTTAGAAGCAGGACCAGGTACGTCTACGCATTCGTCGTCTTTGTCAAGAACACCGTCACCATCAGTATCAGGCCAAGGACAACCATTGTTTTCTTTAGGACCAGCTACGTCTTTACATTGGTCTACGTTATCTGGCACACCATCACCATCAGTATCAGGGCATCCGTTAAATTCAGCTGGACCAGCTTCATCAGGACAAGCATCATCTTTATCAGCGATACCATCATTGTCTCTGTCTGGGCAACCTTTCAATTCTGGTTTACCAGCTTCATCAGGACAAGCGTCGTCTTTATCAGCTACACCGTCATTATCGCGGTCTGGGCAACCTTTCAATTCTGGTTTACCTGGTTCATCTGGGCAAAGGTCATCTTTGTCAGCTACACCATCTTTATCACGGTCTTTTTTACCAAATTTAATGGTAATACCGGCAGCATGTTGGAAGTAGTCCACTTTTGAATCAGATTGGAAAGTAGGGTGGTAAGCTGTCTGCAAGTTAATACCGATGTTTTCGGTAAACCAAAAGTTTACACCACCACCACCTAAGGCGCGGAATTTACCTTCGTTGTCAATAGCGGCATAACCACCACCTACTTGTAAGAATGGGTCAAACCATTTTACTTTCTCTTTGTTCCAAAGAGATTTAAAGTGGTATTGCAACGCTAAGTCTGCAGACCAGAAAGATAAATCTACTTTTTCTCCGTCTTTAACATAACCGAATCCTTTTTCGATTTTGTTTAAAGAACCTGATAATTCAGCAGAAAAACCAGCTCCGATATATCTACCTACTGAAAGACGAGAAACTGCTGGAAGGATATTGATATCGCTTGGCCCTCCCCAGTCTTTCATTAAGTCCCCGAATGCATCAGGGGTACGAATATCAACGGAGTTCACTCCAAATCCTATTTGCCAAGGACTGTCTTCATCTTGTGCTTGAACTGCCACTGAAAAAGCAGCAGCTAAAGCAAATAAAGTTACTTTGATTTTCTTCATACTTAAAAAATGAATTTTGATTACTATTTTAATTTTGGTGCAAATATAAGTATTATTTTAATACAAAATCATTTTAGAGATATTTTTTTATTAATTTTAACATTTCTTATTCTTTTTAATCTCTCCAAAATAGAGGTTTTTTAACCTTTATATATTTGCTTATTTTCTTCGTATATGCTTTAAAATGAAATGCTTATTTATTTGTTACAACCATTTTACCAAAGCAAAATCTTGGCGGTGTGGCAATAAATTATTTTTTGGGAAAATTCTTATTGCTAAGTGCAAAGCACCTGGATATTCTGAGGCAATTTCCAATTGATAAGTAGCTTTGTTGCCTTCTTGAGCCACTACCGTAAACTCACTTGTCGAGAGTACTTTAAACTTATCGTCTTTATGTTGGGCTACTACCAATTCTACTCCTACGTCTTCAGGGCGTAATTCTCCTAATTCTAAGGTAATTTCACCTTTGTATATTTTGCCAATAGAAATGAGTTGCTCATTGCGATTAGGCACTTTAAAGCTCACTACCTTTATGTTATCCCATTCTTGAGTTACTTTGCGTTTCCAGTTCGAAAGTTCAATAGCGATTGCAAAGTGATTGTCTTTAATCTTGGTTACGCGCTCAGTCATTGGGTAATAGTATTGCTTTTCGTAATCAGTGAGCATACGAGTAGTGGTAAAGTTTACCGCTACTTTGGCAATCGTATTCTTAATGAGTGCACACCAGCGTGATGAGATGCCATCTTTATTCTTATCATAGAATATAGGAGCTATCTCGTCTTCAATAATGTTGTAAATCGTCTCTGCATCCATTTCGTCTTGATACTGCTGGTTTTCGTAGGAGCGTTCCATAGGGAGAGCCCAACCGGCATCTTCCCGATACCCTTCTACCCACCAACCATCAAGTACGCTGAAGTGCATTACTCCGTTCATTGCGGCTTTTTCACCACTGGTTCCTGAGGCTTCTAGCGGACGTGTAGGAGTATTCATCCATACATCTACCCCTTGTACCATATGGCGCGCGAGCTCCATATCGTAGTTAGGAACGAATAATATCTTGCCTAAGAACTGTGGTAATTTCGAGATTTCCACAATATTCTTAATCAAATCCTGACCTGCTTTATCGGCAGGGTGGGCTTTACCGGCAAAGATGAACTGTACAGGACGCTCAGGATTGTTCACTATTTTATCCAAACGTTCTATATTGGTAAAGAGCAAGTGAGCGCGTTTGTAGGTCGCAAAACGACGCGCAAAACCAATGGTAAGGATATCTTCGCGTAAGTTCTCTTTGATTTCCACTAACTGACGTGGAGAGAAATAAGGGGTGTTCTTCTCTAAACGCAGCTTTTGTTCTACACGGCGCAAGAGCTTAGAACGAAGAGCCGTTTTGATTTCCCACACGCGTTGGTCAGATACCTTATAAATACCCTCAAAGCTCTTAGGGTCGTAGTGGTGTGTTTTGTAGTCTTTGCCAAACACCTCGTTTTCTACTTCTTTCCACAAGCCAGCTGTCCACGTAGGTTGGTGTACCCCATTGGTTACATAGCTAATGTGAAGTTCTTCGGGCATATAACCTGGCCACAAGTCTTTGAGGATTTCTTTACTTACCTCGCCGTGTAGCCAGCTCACACCGTTTACTTCTTGCGAAAGGTTCGCTGCGAGGTTACTCATCGAGAATTTCTCGTGTGGGTTTTGCAAGTTTATTTTACCCAAAGCGAGTATTTGTTCCCAATTCACGTGCAATATATCGGCGTAATTACCTAAATAAGCGCGTAATAAGCCTTCTTCAAAGGCATCGTGACCTGCGGGTACTGGGGTGTGAGTAGTAAAGAGTGATGAGGCGCGCACCACTTCCATCGCTTCCGAGAAAGTAAGGTTCTCGTTTTGGATATACTCGCTGAGGCGTTCCAACCCTATAAAGGCAGCGTGCCCTTCGTTGCAGTGGTAAATATCACTGTCGATACCTAGCTTGCGCAACATCTTAATACCTCCTAAACCTAATAACATTTCTTGTTTAAGACGGTTTTCCCAGTCACCTCCATACAAGTGGTGGGTGATAGAACGGTCGTCTTCGCGGTTGTTCTCAAAATCGGTGTCGAGAAGATAAAGCTCTATACGACCTACGTCCACACGCCATACACGTGCATATAGGGTTCTACCTGGTAAATCTATTGATATAATCAACCATTTTCCACTCTCATCTGTTACAGGCGTTACCGGTATTTTCGAGAAATCTTGTGCTTCGTAGTCGGCTTCTTGGTTACCTGCTGAGGATAGTTTTTGAGTGAAATAACCATAGCGGTATAACAACCCTACCCCAGTGATTTTGGTTGCCTTGTCGCTGGCTTCTTTTAGGTAATCGCCTGCTAAGATACCCAAACCTCCTGAATAAATCTTCAAGGAAGAATGTAAGCCGTATTCCATACTAAAATAAGAGATAGACGGACTTACCATCTCCGATTTCTTAGCCATATAGGCTTGGAAATCACCATATACTTTCGAAAGATTGCGCATAAATACCGCATCTTGCTCCAATTCTTTATAACGAGTAAGTGAGATGCTGTCCAGCAAGGCAATAGGGTTCTTACGCACTTCTATCCATTGGGCTTTATCGATGTATTTAAAAACTTCGTAAGCCTCGTCATTCCAGCACCACCAAAGGTTTTTAGCGAGTTCTTCGAGCGGTTGCAAGGCTTCGGGAATTGCACGGTGGATAATCACACTGCGCCAGTTAGGCGTGTTCACCACCTTCGATTTCTCTAAATATGCCACTCCATCAGTTTCTACCGGAGGCAGACTCTCCACTCTGTCCTCTATATTTTCAAGAGTGAGTTCATAACACTTTATGTAGTATTGTACTAAGTTCTTCCACAGAGCGATTTCTGATACTTTACCTGCTGTTTCGCGAAGCTCTTGGAAGTCTTGTTCTTTCCTGTCTAATAAATTCTGAATATTCTTAGCAATTGCGCCTACTACCTCACCGTAGTTGCTATCGGTGCGCGGTACTACTTCTATCGCTTTTTGTTTTTCGGGGTAATAATCGTTCACCCACTTGCCAAAACCTGCCAAAGTAGTGGTAATGGTAGGCACTTTAAAAGCTAAACTTTCAAGCGGTGTATAGCCCCAAGGCTCGTAGTACGAAGGGAAAGCGGTGCCGTCTAACCCGATGAGCAAGTCGTAATAAGAAAGGTTGAACACCCCGTCGTTGCCATTGAGATAACTTGGACAGAAAATCACTTTCACCTTATCTTCCTTCCTATTGAAGAGCTGTTGCTCATAAATACGAGTCATTATCGCATCGTGATACACATCAGGGAGAATATGGGTAAGGTGCTTTTGTTCGTTTTCGGTAGTTTGCTGAGGGTTGTGCAAATTGTTTAGCAATCCTTGGTTAGGCGCATCGTGAGCTGTAGGAATTAAGATGTAAGCCAAAAGCTCTTTCTTGTTATTAGAATTCCTATTCAGTGCTCCCAAGGCATCAATAAAGGCATCGATACCCTTGTTGCGGAACTCATATCTACCGCTGATAGCTACAATTTTGGTATCCTTGCTAATAGGTTGGGTTACCAAAGCCTGTGCCACGCTGATAAGACGCTGTTTAGCTTCTGTGCGCTTCTTATCAAAATCTTTTTCAGTTGGTACTATGGCGTCGTTGAAGCCATTAGGCGTGATGATATCAGTTTTTCTACTGAGGAAGTGCAACGCTTCTTGGGCAGTAATTTCGCTTACCGTAGTGAAGCAGTCGGCTACTTTGGTAGTTTCTTTTTCGAGGAAGTGCTTGTGTTGTACCCCAAACCGATAGGCCATTTCTTCGGGTTTGTAGTTCTTCATATCGTTGTAGAGCGGATAACCATTGCCGGCAATCGCACGACCTACTACGGTAGCGTGAGTAGTAAATACCGAACCTATTTTAGGCATTTCTTCTTCCAAATAGAGTAGCGCACTACCGGTCATCCATTCGTGGAAATGGCAAATCACGTTTTCGCGTGAAGCAGTGTTGAACTTCACAAAGCTCTCAATCACCTTCCCTACTGCATAACCAAAAAGCACCGACTCTACGTAATCCCACGGACTGTTGTAAGAATCGAGCTTGTAATTATCCCAATAATAACGCAAAATCTCGTTTTTGGCACTTACATAATGAGAAAAATCTACCAGAATTACTATGGGGTTGCCTTCTATTTTCCAATTCCCCACACGCACGCGCAAGCCCTCAGATGCTGCTTTAGCACGCCACGATTTGAAGAGTTCGGGGTTTTCTACAAATTCTTTATTTTCGTTGTGTTGCCAAATATCGGGACCAATCAGAATGTATTTCCTTCTGAATTGTTTCGCAATACTCGGAGCTTTCGTGGTAATCACCGTGTGAATACCTCCTACTTTGTTACATACTTCCCAACTGGTTTCGAACACATAGTCGGGATTAATTTTCTTTGTATTACTCATTATATTTAGTGTTTAGTCGTTAGTTGTCAATTTTTAGATGTTTTATGTACCATTTGTTTCAAACAATACCATTTCTCAATCGCTTTCCCCTCATTTCAGTTCCCCCTTATAATATTACCTTCTTCATCTGTTATTTGTCATTCGTCAATCGTCACTCGTCCCTATTCCCCCTCTCCTTGGGAGAGGGACGGGGTGAG
>NZ_KB291213.1:24625-40087 GCF_000318255.2 Capnocytophaga sp. oral taxon 380 str. F0488 | reverse complement strand
CGTATAAGCTTCCTATAAGCTCCCTATAAGCTAAGTACACCCTTCCAATACCCTTTTTTCATCAAAAACTCTCTCATGTTACTTCTGAAATCCTTCGTTATCTTTTGAATCGTCCAAAAGGCTACTTTTTATACCAAACAAAAAAAGTACCTTTACAAGCAACGTTGCAAAGGTACAAAGTTTTTTTTGATTATAATACTATTTTCAGGAAAATAAATTTTAGCTAAGAGATATAAAACAAATCTTTTAATCTCCAAAACGTATCCCTATAGAAAAAGGATACTCGTTTACAGGATTGTTGCGGAAAAGAGGAGCGAGGCTATATCGAGCATAAATCACACAATCTTTATATCCTAAATGCGCCGAAAGTCCATATACCCAAGGACTGATATTTAAGTCCTCTCTTATAACATTTTTATGAATAGAACCATCGTCATATCTTATTTTCTGACTGTTGCCTATAGATACCCCTACATAACCCCCAAAACCTGCTCTGAAACTGTCGTGAACAGGGTAAATGGTTACTCCGTTCTTAGTTTTAGGAGGTGTAAAATCGAATTCGAAGTCCACAGGCACGATGAGGTAATTGGTGCGCAATTTCGATTTGTTAAGTTTATTAGCGGTATACTCCACCGATTTTGTTACGCCGTTTTCTCTTACAAAGTACTCGCTCTCTTTGAATTTGAGTCCGTCGTGCATCCAGGCAATTCCATAGTTGATATGCAACAAATTGTTCGTTTTAAGCAAGCGAAACCCTGATGTAAAGCCCAATTCAAACGATTTAGAACCTAAGGGTTTAAAACGATTGTCACCAAAGCCATTGCTACTGTTTAAGTTGTGAAACCCTATTGCCATATAAAGCTCTATTTCGTCTAAGGCACGATTGGTATTCACTTTTTTCTCTTCCTTCTTGCGGAAAATAGTTTCTAATTCTTCCATTGCGCGCTTATACGCATCCGATTTAGCTGTGGTAACCGTATTGGTTTGGGTTTCTGTGGAGGCTGATGTCGCTCCTTCACGTATGAGTTTCGCTAAATGTTCGGCTTCAGCAGCCGTCTTTTCTTTGATATTCTTCTCGGTAGTAGCCGTGAGCTCTTCTTTCATCTGCTGACTCAGTTCTTCACTGATTTTCTTCTCTTTGAGTAACTGATTTACGGCTGAAAGTTTCTTTTTGAGCGTTTCTTTTTCTGCAAATACAATAGAGTCTATCGTGTATTTCGATTTTTTGATAGCTTCTTTGGAATGGTCTTGTGCGAAGGTGACGCTTGTCGCCAACAAGCAAATCACCCATAAAAAATGTAATGTTCTCATTTTGATATTTATTTTTAGTCTTTATTGTTTAAAACAACGCGTGTTCCTACTTCTTTTAGTAGCCTTTCAGCTAATAGTTTTACCCTGTTTCTAAGCAAGTCCCTTTCAATGTTGTTAAAAGTAGCATCTTGCTCGTATTTTTGATTTACATATTGGTTGAGTTGAGCTTGAGTAGTAGCGATAAGAGCTAAATCTTCTGCCGATAGTTGCTGTAAATCCCCTGCTATTTGCTTTTCCATCTGTTTTGTAATTCTGGTTTCAATAGCATCAGCAGTATACTCGGCAAAAAGAGTATCTACCTCATTGATATCGAGGAGGGCAGGAGAAGCTATGGAACTCTTAGCAGCTGGCAAAGCTCTAAAATTCTTATGAACTATGGGAACTTTGGGAGTTTCGGTTATCGTAGTAGGAGTGATAGTAGTACCAACAGATGATACGTTTTCTTTTTCTGTGGTTACAACTACTACTTTCTGCGATTGATATTCAGGGTTTGTATTGGTTTGTTGCTGTTGTAACAAATACCCTATCCCGAGGCACAAAAGCAAGCAGGCAGCTATGGCGTAATACCACACTTTTCGGCTTTTATGCCTTACTTGTTGGGCTTCACTCTCGGCTAATTGCGCCTCTAACTGTTCCCATAGGGTAGGTGAGGGGGTGATTTTCCGATACCTAAATAGGCGTTGTATGCTATCTTTCCACATTTTTTAAGCTCTTTTTTTATAGTTTGTAACGTATTGTTGTAAAAGTTTTTTGGCATAAGCCAATTGCGATTTAGAAGTGCCTTCACTAATACCTAACTTCTCTGCTATCTGCTTGTGAGATTCATTTTCAAACACATAAAGGTTAAAAATGGTACGACAGGCAGAAGGAAGTTTATCTATAAAGGCTTGTATTTGTTCATCGTTAAAAGATTCATTGTCTAACTCACTCTCGTCGATAGTGTCGTAAGTATCGCTCCAATCGGTGAAGGATAGCTTTTGCGCTTTGCTTTTGAGAAAATCTATACATTCATTTACAGTAATCCTGCGTATCCACGCATAGAAGTGTTCTTGTTCTTCATATTTAGAGAGACTGGTAAATATCTTGAAAAAGGCTTTCAGTAAGGCATCTTCGGCGAATTGCAAATCACTAATGTACAGCCTGCACACACTCAGCAAAGCAGGAGCGTACTGGTCGTACAACTGCTTTTGCGCTAAGCGGTCGTTGCGCTGGGCTTTCTCGATGAGACGATGGTCGATTTGCATTTTTCTTTAAATGATGAATGATTTATTCTTTTTAAGGTTCAAATTAAGTACGATGTAGAAAAACAGGAGATTGTTCAACTTCATCGGTTACGGCAGTTTGATTGTACAGCCCTTTCCTATGTTGTTTTTTTTAAACCATCCTTGAGGCACTTCAAGAGCATAACGCACAGGTTCCGATGAGTCCACACTTTGATGGCTGAACGGTGTCATATCGCGTGTTTCGCGAATTTCGCCATTTGAGTTAATGAACGCAATCGAAAGGGGAGTAGGCGTATCTTTCATCCAAAAGCTTAACTTTTCGTCTCTTTTAAAGATAAAAAGCATACCCGTTCCTTCGGGAATATTCTCACGCCCCATATAACCTTTTGACATCTCTCGTATGGAGCGAGCAAGCTCAACTCTTATGGGAATAGTCTTGCCGTCAAGATTTGTAATGGTCAAGTCCCTCTCTTCAAACTCAAGTGTGAGAGCTGAACAAGCGCTAAAAACAAGGTAGCACAATAGGATAACTCCCATTAACAATAGTTTAGCAGATGTAAATATTTTCTTTTTCATAAGTCTTCCAATTTGCCCTTATAAACGAAGAAAAAATAAAAAGGTTGGAAAATAATTAGAAAATTTGTCAATTAGCAAATTATTTAACTTTGGCAAAGTTGGCTTTTATTGTTTGATGATGTCGTAGCCTTTTACAGTAAAGGGAATTCCGAAGCCTCCATTCACTTGCCTGATTGTATTATCAGGGAAGCGTAACCAGCACTTGTTGGTAGTAGCGTTGAAGGTAATAGTAGCATCATCTTTACCTCTCACTTCCACAAACTGTACACCTACCCACATTTCGCCTTTGGGTACTAATACTGATAGCTTATGAGTGAAAGTTTGTGGGTTATCAGAAGGGAATAAATGAATGTAAATAGGTTCTTTGATAAGCGGAGTGAAGTTTTTGTGCTCCTTATCGGTTTGGTACACTACTACGCGCAAGACTGCCATATAAAAGGTACTTTTCCTAATCTCAATACTGAACTCGGTAAGCTGAGTGTCGTTAGAAAGCGAAATGAAATCGCCTAATTCTGAGAGGACGCCGCCGTGTTGCTGAAAATACCGCTTCATTTCGCCATAAAGAGTAAAAAAGGTAGTTACTCCTTTACTTTTTACATAGCGTATTTTAGGTGTTTTCATTGTTAGGGTAGTAGTGGGAAGGTTAATTACTGCTTCGGTGAGTTGCACTTCTTTTTTGATATCACGATAAGCTAATACTTTATGTTGATAGCTCAAATGTGAAAAATAAATGCTATCAGTGGGCTTTGCCCCGAGCTTTTCGAGCGAAAAGTAACCATTTTCATCGCTAATAATACCTTTATTGGTGCCTACTATGCCTATATTTACGTATTCAACAGACTCGTGATGATTGTTTACCACCCTTTGTTGAGCAAAACAAGGGAGCGCAAAAAGTATCAGCTGGAAAAGGAGGAAACGTTTTGTCATATTCTACTAAAATTTTATACCTATTGAAAAAGGGTGTATATTGTTAGGGCTATTTTCGAATAAGGGAGCTAAACTGTATTTAGCATAAATCGAAAACCATTTGTTGCCCACTTGAGCTGATAGTCCGTAGGTGAATTTATTTACTTTCAAACCATTGCGAAGAAATAGTTTTAAATGGTCGTCTCCCTCAGTGTATTTTATCTTTTGGTTTACATCGATGAGTGCGCCAAAGTAAGCGCCTCCTCCTATATGTATTTTTGACTTAAAATTCTTTTGTAATTCAATAGGCAAGATGAGGTAATTAACACGCAGTTTACCTCGGTCTAAAGGCTTAGAAAAAGGTACTAATTTTGTGTCACCATTTTCTGAAATGAGATAATTATTACCTTTTATGTTCAGTCTATTGCTTTGCCACACTAAGCCGTAATTGAGGGAAAGTTGTTTCTTTTTATACAATTGAGAGGTAAAAACAAGTCCTAATTCTGTATTTAAATAGGGGTTAAAGTAAGTTTTATCATTGGTTACAGACTGTAATCCGATAGCCAAATGAATAGCTACTGTAACTCCGTGTTTATTTTCATTATATTTATTGGGCAATGAATCTAACTGTTGAACAGTTTGTATATAGTTCTCTTTCGGCTCAGTAGATATAAGACTATCGAGCGTTGCGTTTTTTTGCAGGGTGTCCATACTGAGTTCAGTAGCCCTTTGCTGGATAAGAGCAGATAGTCGTAAGCCTTCTTTATAGGTTTTCTGTTTAGTGCTCAGTTCGCTTACTTCCTTAATCTCTTTGAGCATTTTTGCACTTTGCTCTTTGGTAATCTTGCCCTCTTTTAGCGACTGCTGAACGGCTGCTTCTCTCTTGTAAAGAAGTAGTTTTTCGGTTGCTACTATAGAATCGATAGTGTACTTAGATTGCAAGATTTCTTTTTCAAAAGGATTTTGAGCCAAAAGAGCTGATACTGAAAGAATAGCAATAAGTGATAAAAGCTGTTTCATAGAAATGTCTTAATTTGTTCATTAACAATCGGTAAATTGAGGGCAAAGATAGAGAGAAATCAGCAAATTGACAAATTAGAAATTTTAAATACGAGTTGTACAGGTAGTTTGATTGGCAAATTATTTGTACTTTTGTAGCCTTAAATCATTAGCTCATCGGTAAATTTAAAATGCTTACACTCATTCGTTTTATAAAGAATTGGACACTGCCTATTTCTATGGGCATAGGCGCTTTGGTATATCTCATATTTTACTACGTGCCTGCATTGGATACTCTCTCACAAAAACTTGCTCCTACGTTCGACACCATACTGCCTCTGTTTATGTTCCTGATACTGTACGTTACTTTCTGCAAGGTAAACTTTAAAAAGTTGTTGCCTGTACGATGGCACTTTTGGGCAAGTCTCTTCCAAATCGTTTTGGTAGCAGCGATTGTAGGGGTGATTCTTTATTTTCGGATTGGTGGAAAGGAGTTGATACTCTTGGAGAGCATTCTTGCTTGTGTGATAGCCCCTTGTGCCGCAGCCGCAGCCGTAGTAACCTTAAAACTTGGGGGCAATTTGGAACAGATGACCACCTACACTTTCCTCTCTAATCTGCTTTGCGCCCTACTGATTCCGATTTGTTTCCCGCTGATAGAACCTGCATCGGAGTTTACTTTTTGGACTGCATTCTCGCTCATAATGCAGAAAGTGTGTTTGGTGTTGGTTGTGCCTATGCTCTTAGCACTACTTACCAAGATTGTACCACAACTTCACCGCTTTCACCAATGGCTGATACACATTCCCGACCTCTCCTTCTATCTTTGGGGTTGTTCACTGATGATTGTTACCGGTACGACTCTTAAAAATATCTTCCACGCACAATCGGGGATAGGTTTTTTATTGCTCATTGCTTTTTTGGGGTTACTATTATGCCTAATGCAATACGCTATTGGGCGGTATATAGGTCGGTTTTTTGAAGCTTCGATTGAGGCAGGACAAGCCTTAGGACAAAAGAATACGGCTTTTGCCATTTGGATAGCTACTACTTACCTACACCCTCTTTCCACCGTAGGTCCTGGCTGCTATATTTTGTGGCAGAACATTATTAACTCAATAGAAATTTGGAAAAGAGGGAAGTATAAGGCTTAACCCTTTGAAATAGCATTAAGTAAACGTCTTATAAAAATGAAATTTCGAATATTTACCTATTAAAACCATACAGAGAATTTTATTGCTATCTACACCGAAGCTATACCGAACCCACAGTGGCTTTACAGTGGGTCTACAGTGGCTCTACAGTGGCTCTACAGTGGGTCTACAGTGGCTCTACAGTGGGTCTACACCGAACGATAAACAGTCTTAAACCGGAGAGCAGATGGGCACATTTGCTAATTCAGTAAATGTTTTATAATTTTGCAGTACTAATTAACAAAAGGACAAATTAACTAATAGACCTATGGCAAAAATAAAAGACAACTTAGCAATGCAAGGCATCTCGGGGAAACTCGGCAACCAAGTAGTATACCGCAGAGTAGGCGATAAGATTATTGTTGTTGCTAAACCCCGCCGAAAGCCCACTACTCACCCTACTCTCATCTCGCAAAATAACCGATTTAGGCTCGCTAGCACCTATGCCAAAAACGCTTTGCAAGACCCTGTTCTGAAAGACTTATATACAGCAGAAGCTAAACGACGCCGTGTTATCAACGCTTATAATATGGCAGTGTCCGACTATCTCAAAGCTCCTGAAATCAGCCACATCAACGCCGAAGCCTATACAGGTACCCAAAAAGGAGAGCTTATAACCATTGAAGTAAGTGATAATTTTAAGGTTGTTCAGGTGAAAGTGACGATATCGCACGGTGAGGAAACCGTTGAAGAAGGCAATGCTGTACTTACCGCTGACATTTGGCAATACGCTACTACTGCCCTGAACCCTGCTTTTTCAGGTAGTAAGATAGTAGTTACAGCCCTCGATAGACCCAATAATAGAGTTACCAAAGAGATTGTTTTATAACAGATTAAAGGGAAAAATTGTAGAAACTACCGACTTTTGTATAAGAATCTTTTATAAAAATTGTTTATCTTTGCAGAGTCAAAAATTAAAAATAAGAATTACAAATGAAAAACATCCAATTAAACAATGGGGTACAAATGCCTCTATTGGGTTATGGAGTATTCCAAGTAGACCCAAAAGAATGTGAGCGTTGCGTAAGCGATGCTATTTCGGTAGGCTACCGAATGATTGACACAGCCCAAATCTACAAAAATGAAGAGGGCGTAGGCAATGCTATTAAGAAAAGTGGTATCGACCGTAAAGAGTTCTTTATCGTTACCAAAGTGTGGATAAGCAATGCAGGCTATGAAAAGGCAAAAGCCTCTATCGAAACCTCTTTGCGCAAACTCCAAACTGATTATATAGACCTCTTGCTCATTCACCAACCTTTTGGCGACTATTATGGCTCTTATCGCGCTATGGAAGAAGCCTACAAAGAGGGCAAAGTGCGCGCTATTGGGGTGAGCAACTTCTATGCCGATAGATACCTCGATTTGGCATACCACTGCGAGATAAAACCTGCTGTAAACCAAATGGAAACACACGTATTCTACCAACAGCAAGACCTCCAAGAGCTAATGAAGAAATACGACACCAAACTAATGTCGTGGGGACCTTTTGCAGAGGGTAAAAACGATTTCTTTGCCAATCCTACTCTCAATACTATTGGTGAAAAGTATCACAAAAGTGCTGCCCAAGTAGCTTTGCGTTATCTTTTGCAACGGGATATTATCTGCATTCCTAAGTCAGTGCGCAAGGAGCGTATGGAGCAGAACTTCAATGTATTTGACTTCCAACTCTCAGCAGAGGATATGAGCCTAATAGTCGCTCTCGACACCCAGCAAACGCTTTTCTCTTCTCACCGAGACCCTGCTTTTGTAGAGATGATACTACAATATGGTAATTAGGGCGTAGCACGAATCGTAGCACGATAAGCAATAAAAAAAACTCCCCGTGTGAAGAATACCCCTAAGTGAGGAATAGCTCGAAACACTTAGGACATTAGTAAACAAATTATTAATCATAAATAAAAAAGACAGATGACAGCAATGTACACAGCAGTGGCCACCGCAACAGGTGGTCGCAACAGAAAAGTAACTTCTGACAATGGCGTATTAAGCCTAGAAATACGTTCTCCTAAAGCCTTAGGCGGAGCTAACGACGATTATACCAATCCTGAGCAGATTTTTGCCGCTGGCTATGCTGCTTGTTTCGACAGCGCACTGAATTTGGTTATTAGACAAACTAAAATAACCACTGGTGAGACCGCTGTAACAGCACACGTATCTATTGGAAAGCTGAACAACGGCGGTTTTATTTTCGGCGTAACCTTACAAGTGAATATACCTAATGTGTCGCTTGAACAAGCTAAGGAACTTGTAGCAAAAGCCGACCAAGTTTGTCCGTATTCTAACTCTACTCGTGGGAATATAGAAGTAACCTTTGAAGTAAGTAATAATTAGGTCGTAGCACGACAAGCAATAAATAAAAATCCTTGTGTGGTATATACCATACAAGGATTTTTTAATAAAACATCTAACTTGCATCTATTTGCTAAATTCTACTTCAGCATTTAGTTTAGTTATCTTTTCTTGCAATTTAGTGATGTCTTTTTGCAATTTCTCAATACGGCGATTACTTTTTGCTAATTGCTTATTAGCTTTACTAGCTTTGCGCAAAGCCTTTTCAGCTTTGTTCGCTTTTTTAGCACTTGCCGAAGCCGAACTCGCATCACTAAAAGCATCCGTACGATTGGTAGCTTCTTCATTAGCTTGTGTAGCCTCAGTTTGCAACGACTGATTATTGGTTTGCTCTTGAGTGAGTTTCATTTGCAATTCGTTGAGCTCAGTATTGAGTTTCAAGGCTTGTTGTTGTTTTTCCAAGCGTTTCATCTCTGGTGATTTAGCTGTACCACAGCTCGCTAGCATAAAGGAAGCTAACACTCCCATTAAAAGTACTTTTTTCATAATTATATTATTAATATTTTATATGCTGCAAAGGTAATATATAATTAACAAATGAGCAAATTTTTTAAGTAGAAAATTAGTTATCTTTTTTACAAAACCTTACAAGTTGCTCAGTAGCCTCTTGCAAACTCCGTTTCCTTACTTTGGTTTTCTCAGTAAAAAGGTCGGTAGTTAAGTTAGTTGCTTGTTTATCAATACTCGCTTTCCAATTGCCTACAACTCTGCCTTCGTGCAGAATAACCGGTTTGAATATACCAAACTTATTATGTGCCTTTGCTTCGTGCTTTTTGTCGAGAGCTACCCAACGGCTTTTATAGCCTATCAGATACTCATCGTACGGCGGAAGTAAATGCATTGTTTTTGCGTAATCGGTAGCTTCAAAGTTATTGCGATACAGATACATTGGAGTACTTTCTACCAAAACTTCTTCTAATTCAGAGGCAATCCCCTCTATAGCTTTCTTACATTGCATTTTAGGCAATCCCGACCACCACGTGAAATCCTCTAATGAGGCAGGCGAATGACTCCTGAAATACTTCTGTGCCAGTCGTTTCGAAGCTTCATCAAGGGTAATAACAGTTGTTGTGGGCACTCTTTCCGACAATAGAGCCCAAGTAGCTTCCTTGCCTTGCATCACCCCCGAACACAAAAGTCCTTCAATCTCAGCACGCAATAATAAAGGGTTGAGCAGTTTGTCATCAGGTAAAAGTCCCAAAGCTGTGAGTCTGTTAGCAATAGCTTTTTTAGACAATGACTTACCACCAACGAACAATTCACGTAGAGCGTGGGTTACCTCCTCAAAGTAATTTTGGGCAAACGCTGTACTGATACTCTTTTGCCAAGATTGCAAAGTACTCAGGTTGCGTTCCTTGCATAAGGGAAGTAACCAGCCTATATCCGTTTTGCTCATCACTTGCACCGTACAACGCAAGAGATGAAGACGCAAAAGTTCAGCCTTAGCAAAAGCCTCTTGGAGTTGAGCTAATTGCGGAGTACATTGCCGTATACCTATCGCCCAACGAAAATAGTTATAATCCTGTGCTTGCATAGCCCCTTGCCACATTACAGTATCCTCAGGTTTTTCATATTGAGGAGAAAGCAATTGCTGGTGTAACAATCTCAGTGTAATAGCCTCTTGCCTACTTATTGTTCTCATCAACTCACCTGCTTATTAACTAATTGATTCATCTTGGAGAGTGTTTCCTCTATCATCGCCATACGCTTCTTTACTTTCTCTACTGAAGCATCTAACGTGTACCCCTCATCAAGGAGTTCTTTGATGAGGAGTATTTTTTTGATATTAAGGTAATCATATCGGCGGTTTTTTCCTTCCTCTTCTGTCAAACTGCTGATAATTCCTTTCTCTTCCCAATAGCGTATTTGTCGGGTAGGGATACCAGTGATTTGCGATACTTCCCCTATGCCCACTACCAATTTCCGCAGAAAATCAAAGTCTAGCAAGAGTTCTTTTTGTACTTCTTTTGCCATAGATTGTAAATAAATTACGAAATAAGTTGCAAATATACAAATAAATACTTTACCTTTGCATTTTGTAAATAATCTACAATTAAAGAAGATAATTAACAAATGAATACAGAACTTAAACAAACTCTGCAATTTGTCTTTTTTATAGCAACACCGCTTTGCTTGGTAAACAGCTTTATTACAAGCGATAAGTTTAATCTTTGGAATGATTGGGGACTGAAGTTTTTAACCTCTTACGCAATATCATTTCCTCAGGCAGTACTTTATGTTTCCTTAGTAAAATGGTATAAAAGAAGAAAATGTAAAATCAATAAACAAATATCAAAATGAAAAACTTAAACAACAAGAATGCCGTAATTACCGGCGGAAGTGATGGTATTGGTTTAGGAATAGCCAAAGCCTTTGCCCGTGAAGGGGCTAACCTATTGCTCATAGGTAAAGACCCTGAGAAACTACAAAGAGCCCAACAAGAGCTACTAAATGAGTTTGGCGTGCAAGTACACACCCTCTTTGCTGATTTATCAAAAACAGAGACAGTAACTGAGGTAGTGAAAAACATTGAGCAACTGCTACCTGCGGTAGATATTTTAGTAAACAACGCCGGTTTAGGCAAGTTCGTGCCTTTTGAGCAAGTGGACGATGCCTTATACGATGCTCACTTCAACCTCAATGTAAAAGCGCCTTATTTCCTTACCCAAAGTCTGCTTCCTGCTCTGGTGAAAAGCAAGGGGAATGTTATTAATATCTCGTCGTATTTTGCGCACCGAATGCTTCCTAACCGCGCGACTACCGTCTATTCGGCTACTAAAGGAGCGTTAAACTCTTTTACCAAGGCGTTGGCTTTTGAGGTGGGACACTTGGGCGTACGCGTAAATGCCATTGCCCCTGGGAGTATTTCTACACCGCAATTCAACCGCAATTTGCAAGCTCTCACCCCCGAAAAACAAGCCGCTTTTGAGGCTATGGTAAAGGAAATCTACCCGTTGCAACACATTGGCACGCCTGAAGATATAGCCCAAGCTTGTGTATTCTTAGCCAGCGACAATGCTTCGTGGATTACAGGCACTGTGCTCGTCGTAGATGGCGGACTCACTACAAATTAGTTGTGCACGACGCGCAATGTGAACCACACAGGCAGAGGGAAAATTATCGAATTTGGAAATTAGAAAATGAGGTACAGGCTACAAGAAAAGCACCAGCAGAGGGAGAATAGAGAAACTTGGAAAGGCTCGGAGTTATCGGAGGAAAACGAAAAATATCAAAAGAGGTTGAAGGGAATTTTGAAGAGAAAAGGCTGTTAGGAGGAGGGAGGGTTTTTGATGAAAAAAGGCTATTAGATGGGGGTTTTTGATAAAAAAAGGCTGTGAGGAGGGTGGAGTCTTAGCTTATAGGGAGCTTATAGGAAGCGGGTGGGGTTAGCTTATAGAGAGCTTATAGGAAGCTTATACGAATCTTGGAAGATTGGTATAGAAAGGGTGTGTAAATAGTTAAAAATGAGGAGTTAAGAGAGGGGAGTAAGAAGTGATTTTGAGGATAATAAATCGAAAGTAAAGAGAAGTGAATACGTTGGTGTATTGAATGTCAATAGAAGAAGAGTGCTATCTAAATTATTGAAGGGGAAGTGATTAAATAGCATTTTCTCTTCTCTCTGGTAGGCGTATGCTAGTGGAAGGTAGGAGAATAAAGAGGGATTATGAAATAAAAAAGGGGGGTAATTGTTGTGAGTATGATTATTTTTTGTACCTTTGCACCGAATTACAGAAATGAACACTTGGGGTCGACCGGTTTTGACAGTAAGTGGCATTGAATAGTAAGCATACCGAGCTGTGAAATGAATGCTCGATAATCTCTATTTCAAAATTTTAAATGGCGAGAATAACTACGCTCTTGCTGCCTAATCTGAAGTTTAGTAAGATTGCTGGCTAAGTCCCTACAAGGTAGGGAAGCGAGATGTCTCTGAAAAGCCCTTGTTGACGGCGTTTCGTACAGAGGTACCATAAAAGTCAACATTGAACCTGCGGTACGCTTCTGCTAACGGTTCTTAAGCAAAGGAAGCTAAGCGCAAAATGGGCGGTGCTCGGTCAGTTTTGCGACGAAAATCAAACGAGGACTAAGTATGTAGAAAGCTTTTTGATGACTTATTTGGACGAGAGTTCGATTCTCTCCGACTCCACATTATAATCTCATTATAGAACGAGAGCTAAATAGAAAAATACTTCTATTTAGCTCTCGTTTTTTTATTCATTTTAGAAGCCTTATTCACTAAATATTTGTTATATTTTTTCATTTATTTATCATTAAGTAGTAAAGTTATTGGATTATCTTTATATTTGCGCCATTAATAACAACAAAGATAATAATGAACACGCTCTTTACTATCGGCATTTTCCTTTGCTTTTTCCTCTCTGTATTGCTCTTTACCAAACACCCTAAAGCCTTATCGGATAAGGTGCTGGGGATATGGTTGGTGTGCATTGGTATTTATCTGCTGAATTACTACCTGCATTATTTGGGCTATTGGGAGAAATATCCTCATTTAGTAGGAGCGACGCACCCTTTTCCGCTTTTGTTTGCTCCTTTTGTATATTTGTACGTATTGGTGTGTTCACGTGAAGACCAACATTTTCATTGGCGCGATAGCTTGCACTTTTTACCTTTTTTCTTCACCTACGTTGTGATGTTTCCCTTTCTTTTTGGCTATTCGGCGACTGAAAAAGCAATGATAGACCAAGCTGATTACCATAGCCCATATCAATGGTTATTTACAACTTCGTTTGTAGCTTTTGTGACCGTGAGTGTGGTGTATATTGTATTGGCTTATCAGAAAATCAATCAGTATGAGCGGGTAATAGGCGACAATTTTGGCTATAACGAAGGTATTAGTTTGCAATGGCTACGACTGTTGCTCATTGGGTTCGGGCTGATTTTCTCAGTGATGATAGTGGGATATATAGTGCAATTTCTCTTAGAAATAGAGATAGGAGTTAATATAGAACTTATTTTCTTAGCACTCTTTGTCTTACTTATAGGGCTTATTGGCTTCTGGGGCATACGGCATCAGGGAATTTTTAGTGTTGAAAAACAAAAGCCTTTTATAAAGAATTTAGTCTTGTCTGACAATTCTCATAGGTCAGACAATATTGAACCTTCTTCATTCTCCAAAACTCCTGAATACCGCAAATCCGGATTGAAGGCGGAAGATGGAACCAGCTTACACCAACAGCTGCTCACACTAATGACTACCGAAAAACCTTATCTCGAACCTAAACTCTCCTTAGCTCAATTAGCTGAAATGTTAGGTGTACTTCCTAACCACCTTTCACAAATTATCAATCAATACGAAGAAAAGAATTTTTATGACTTTGTGAACAGCTATCGTGTCGAAGAGTTTATCACTTTGGCGAAGAAAGACATTGATAAGAATTTTAATCTTTTGGGGCTTGCCTATGAAGCGGGCTTTAACTCTAAGTCTTCTTTTAACCAAGTTTTCAAGAAGATTACGGGTAAAACACCAAGTGAATTTCTGAATTAGGAGCGAGAAGCATAGTTTAGCACGTCCAAACTCTTACGCTATCCCCTCTTTTCACTTCCTCCTATCTGTCCGCCCTGCACAATTCTTCCGGCGAATAAAACCTCCCTAACCTCTTGCCTCACTGCCATTCGTCATTCATCTCTCGTCTCTCGTCATTCGTAATTCGTCATTTGTAATTCGTCATTAAAAAAGCGTCCATTCCCTCACGCTTGGGCGATGCACCTTGTTTTCCACCATACTTTTGCACCCGAATTTTAAACGTATTACGCAATGAAAACCTTTTTGAACATCGTTCTTCTTTTAGTGCTTCCGCTTGTAGCACACGCACAAGATATTACCCAAACACTTAGGGGTACTATTTATGACCAAACTGGATAAATAGAGCTCAGCAAAGCTACTCTTATCATACCAAATATCAGTTATAAATAGAATTCTAACTTCTTATCTTTTACCTCTTATCTCTTATCTAAATAAAATGAAAAAGTATAATCACCCTATTTTGTTTTTTACCCTTTCCCTTGTGATTCCTTGGGTATTGTGGTTTGTGGTGGCTTATTGGAGCCACCAGCCAAAAGCACCTAATGCTTTTTGGACAGGCTTTTTTGAATTGGCAGGTTTGTTATCTCCTATGGGCGTGGCTACCTACCTCTTTGCACGCAATAAGGAGCTCTTAACTGACCTCAAAGCGCGTTTTATTGGCAGAAATTTGCTCACCAACCGCTATTTTTGGATTACCCTCTTGTTTCCACCCCTTTCCATTGTGGTGGCACAGCTACTTTCGCTCGATTTAGGGCATAGCCTCGACCAGTTTTACATTTCGGGAGAGCCTAGTTTCAGTTCAGCGCCTTTCAACGCTTGGTTTGTGCTCTGTTTGGCGCCGGTGCTCGAAGAATTGGCTTGGCATACTTACGGCACTGATGCCTTGCGCAGTAGGTGGAGCTTGTTCACCTCATCGCTTATCTTTACCGTGTATTGGGGGTTGTGGCATTTGCCCTTATTCTTTGTAAAAGACTACTACCAAAGCAACATACAAGCTGAGGGGTGGCTCTATACAGCCAACTTTTTTGTGAGTCTGTTTGCCTTTGTGTTTATCATCAACTGGCTGTATTACAAATCGGGGCGCAACGTGCTGGTAGCCATATTGTTCCATTTGGTAGCCAATGTTTCCAACGAAATCTTCGCCACCCACCCCGATAGCAAACTGATACAAACAGGCTTATTCGCGCTACTTGTGGGGTATATCCTCATAAAAGAGAGACGATTGTTTTTTAGTAGGTAAAACCTTCATTCTACCGAAAAAGCCAATTCTCAAAGGTAAGAAATCGTTGATATTCAGCTAGTGTTCGGTGAATGTATCATTAGTGACCCTTGTAGACCCACTGTAGACCCACTGTAGAGCCAC
>NZ_KB291213.1:15691-24605 GCF_000318255.2 Capnocytophaga sp. oral taxon 380 str. F0488 | reverse complement strand
TGTAGAGCCACTGTAGAGCCACTGAAGACCCACTCTAAATTCGTTTAGTGTATAGTTAAAATATATCTATCTGTCATTCGTCATTTGTTATTTGTTTTTTTATTTGGCGGTTAGTAAATAAAGAAGTACTTTTGTTAAACCAAATTGTATTCTGACTATGAAGAAATCAAAATCAGGTGTCATTCATTTTCTTACCAAAGAAGAAGGCGGACGGCAACACCCTCCTAGCGGTGAGGTCTATTATGCCTCCACTTACATCGAGCAATTGCCTCAACCAAATTGGAGCATTATTATTGAATTTGAAGAGCCTATGAAAACAGGTGAATACAGTGCTTTGTGCCAAGTGAGGTTTCTTGTCGGTCACGCCCCCGCTTATATCTTAGACGAACTTCACGAGCTCAAAGTGTATGAAGGGGCTAAAATCGTAGGAAAAATTGTGTTCGATTAGTTATTTTTCGTCGCAAATTTAGCCAAAGTTTAAACATTAGCTAAGTTGAAAGTCTTAAATCAATTTATTAAAACAGTATGAAATCATCAGAAAAAATATTATTAGCCGGAGCGACCGGTTATTTAGGTCAGTTTATATTAGCTGAACTCTTAAAAAAAGAATACCCTACCCGCATTATAGTGCGCAATAAGTCGAAAATAGCACCCGCTTTACTTACCCACCCGCTATTAGAAGTAGTCGAGGCTGAGGTAACAAAACCTAATACTTTACTCGGTGTGTGCGAGGGGGTTACCCAAGTGATTTCCGCTGTCGGAATTACTCGGCAGAAAGACAAACTCACCTATGAGCAAGTAGATTATGCGGCTAACAAGAACTTGCTTGACGAAGCACTGCGCTCAGGGGTACGTAAGTTCGTATATATTTCCGTATTAAACGGCGAAGCAATGCGTCCTATTGCCATTGGGGCTGCCAAAGAGCGTTTTGTAGATACCCTTAAAACCAGTGGAATGGACTACTGTATCGTGCGTCCATCGGCTTTTTACAGCGATATAGCTACCTTCTTTTCAATGGCAAAAGAAGGTAAAGTGCGTCTCTTTGGCAAAGGGCAATACGCTATGAATCCTATTCACGGCGAGGATTTAGCCGAGGTGTGTGTAGCGCAATTAGAGAGCTCCGAAAAGGAAGTGAATGTAGGAGGGGCTGAGGTGTTCACCCAGTATGAAATCGCTACTTTGGCTTTCGAGGTGTTACATAAGCCTGTGAAGGTCGGTTTTTTGCCTGATTGGGTACGGAAGTCCGTTTTGAAAATAGGCAAATATCTCTTGCCTAAAAGTGCTTACGGCACTATAGAATTCGTTTTCACCGTAATGGCAATGGATTCGGTAGCGCCAATGAAGGTAGGAAAACATAGGTTGAAGGCATTTTTTGAGGGGCTTTAAAATAAATATTTGCATTTGTAGTATAAAATTACTATTTTTGCAAAGTTATTCTCTACCTCTATGCATCATATTCGTAAAAGCAAATGGAAAACTATTACCACCGTAGGCTTCGCTTTATTTGCGATGTTCTTTGGGGCGGGTAATCTTATATTACCTCCGTTCATAGGTTTAAGAACCGAAGGGGAATGGGGTATGGCGTTGTTAGGCTTTTTTATCACCGCTATTTTAGCTCCTTTCTTAGGGGTGTTAATGGTGGCTAAAACGGGCACTCACTTCACTGATTTAGGGAAGAAAACGCACCCTTGGCTCATTAAAATCCTTACGTTATTAGTTATTTTATGCATAGGTCCTTTGGTAGCTATCCCACGCACCGCTGCTACTACTTTTGAGGTAGGCATACAACCCTTATTACCTGCTTTTCCTAAGGTGTGGTTCATCGTTTTATTCTTTGCCGTTGTAACCGCATTATCTATATCGAAATCTAAGATTGTAAGCATTATAGGCAGGTTTCTCACTCCTTTTCTGCTGATAGTTTTAGTACTGCTTATTGTTTTAGGCGTATGCTTTCCTCCCGATAGTATTACCTCTACGGCATTTACCGCCATCGAAAGTTTTTCGTTAGGTTTCTTAGAAGGCTATCAAACAATGGATTTGCTGGCTTCGGTTATCTTTGCAGGTATTGTTATTGCAGCAGTAATAGATAGTGGATATACCTCACGCAATGAGCGTGTTTCTGTTACTTTTGCGGCTGGAATGCTTTCTACGCTCTGTTTGTTGTTTATTTATGGAGGGCTTATCTACTTAGGCGCCACTACCGATTACCCTTTAACTGATAGCGTACAACGCACTGAGCTTTTGTTACACATTTCTCATTCTGTTTTAGGGAAATGGGGCACTATTACTATTGCCTTAGCTATTGTTTTTGCTTGTCTTACTACCGCTATTGCTCTTACATCGGCAGTGGGCTTGTTCTTTGAAGAAGTAACTCACCAACGCGTCCCGTACAAAGTAGGTGCTATAGCCTGTACGCTTATTTCAGTAGTATTATCAATTAACACGGTGGATAATATCATCAACTATGCGATTTATATTCTGCTATTTATATACCCCATAGTCTCTACTCTCATTATAACCGTTTTATTCTTCGACCGCTTTGTAAATAGCAAATTACCCTATATTTTAAGCGTATTGGTCACTGCTATTATTTCCACTATTGATAGCTGTCAAACATTAGGACTTCCCTTTGATAAGCTTTATGAAATTAAAAGCCTATTACCTTTGAGCGATTACGGTTTAGAATGGTTTTTACCTGCCTTGCTAACTTTTATTATTACAGCTTTCATAAAAGGCTTTCAGAAGAAATAATTAGCGTATTATTTGCGGTTTTGATATTTATTTGTACTTTTGCGCCGTCTCATAAGGGGTGCTGTAACAGGCTGAGATTATACCCATTGAACTTGAACGGATAATCCCGTTGAAGGAATGAAACTAAGCAATTGGAGCTTGTTTTTGCTTTTGGGTAGCATAAACAGGCTTTTTTATTTTATTAACACACCAAATAATAGCCTCTTTTATTTGTAAATATTTATTTTACAATGAAAAATGTACTTTTGTACACTGCTATTTGCCTTACTACATCGGCAATGGCACAACAGACAATAGAGCCTGACTCTATCGTCCCTTCACCTAAGCCCATTCAGTTAGACGAAGTATTAGTATCGTCCGTGAGGGCTACCAGAAAACTTCCCGTAACCTTTTCTAACCTCTCTAAGGAGGAAATCAAGACCAAAAATTTCGGTCAGCAATTGCCTTTGTTGTTAGGTCAGTTACCTAATGTGGTGAGCTATTCCGAAGATGGTTCGGGCTTCGGTAGTAGCAATATGTTTGTACGTGGGAGCGACTTGTACCGCACCAATGTAACTATCAACGGCATACCGCTCAACGACTCCGAATCACAAGGGGTTTTCTGGTATAATCTCTCCGACTTTGCTTCTTCTGCCGAGAGCATACAGTTGCAACGCGGGGTAGGAACTTCTTCTAATGGAGCAGGAGCTTTCGGCGCCAGCCTAAACGTTCTCACCGATGCTGTACAAGAGCAGTCATCAGGAGAACTCGCTAACTTCTATGGCAGTTATAATACTCACAAACACAGCCTTAAACTTTCCACCGGAAAACTCAACGACCGTTTTGAACTCAGCGGACGCTTTTCTGTTATCAAGAGTGATGGCTATCGCGATCGCGCTTCCTCCGACCTTAAATCCTATTTCTTACAAGGCGCTTATAGCCACGGGGGTACGCTCATCAAAGGATTGGTATTTGGTGGCAAGCAAAGTGTATATCTCACTTATTTGGGAGTAGATAAAGAAACTTTGAATAGTAATCGCCGTTATAATCCTGCGGGTGAATACAAAGATGCTGCTGGTAACAAACGTTTCTATGAAAACGAAACCGATAACTATCAGCAAGACCACGCCCAACTGCATTGGACGCAACAGTGGAATACTGCGTGGCATACGCAACTTTCCTTCCACTACACCAAAGGTAAAGGCTATTGGGAGAACTATGAGAAGAAAAAATATTCTAAGGTAGGATTGCCCAAAGTGCTCGACGGAGCAGGCAAGGAGCAAAAAGCATACATCATTCACCAACAAGGATTAGACAACGATTTCTGGGGTACTACTTTTTCGGCAAACTATCAGAAAGACGGTGTGCAACTGCTCTTTGGAGGATTGCTCAATCGCTATGAAGGCTCGCATTACAAAGACTTGCTATGGGCAGAAAAAGCGCCTTTTGTGTATGGCAATCGTTATAGTTACGAAGGACTCAACACCAAAGAAGAAGTGGCAGGCTACGGGAAACTCACTTGGCAATTTGCCCCTAAATGGAGCCTGTTTGCCGATGTACAATTCCGCCACGTAGGGTATAAGGCGAATAAATACAAAATAGACGAAAGCCTTAACAGTTTCAACCCTAAGGCGGGTATTACCTTCTTCTTGAATGCACATAACGACCTTTACCTCTCTTATGCTCGTGCTACCAAAGAGCCTAACCGCTCCGATTACAAGAGCTATTACGAAGCCTTACAGGACGACCCTAATGCTAAAAAACCTATCGCCGAGAAGCTCAACGATATCGAACTCGGTTGGCGACTCACCACCCCAAAAGTACGTTTAAATCTCAATGGTTATTATATGAGCTATGAAGACCAATTAGTACTTTCAGGGAAACTCAACAGCACCGGTTATCCTATCCGTGAAAATGTAGGCAAGAGTTATCGTGCAGGAATTGAAGCCGATGCGATGGTGCAACTCTCAGAGCGTTGGTTCTGGTCGCCTAACATAGCTTTTAGCAAAAATCTAAACAAAGATTATAAGAGTCAAGATGCTGAGGTAGCCACTCGCACTATTAGTTGGGGTGATACTCGCATTTCGTATTCTCCTGATGTAGTGCTCGGTAATACAATTACTTTTATGCCTATTGAGGGTTTTCAAATAGGGTTAATTTCTAAATATGTAGGTGCGCAATATGTAGATAACACCGAGCGTGAGGAAGCAAAACTCGATGCTTATTTCGTGAATAACCTCAGTTTGCAATATGAGTGGAAACCTAAAAGCACTTTCAAATCGGTATTGTTTTCGGTAATGGGGAATAACATTTTCAATACCAAATACACTCCTTACGGCGATAACGGCTACGGAATGGTGTATATACCCGCTGCCGAAGCCAATTACTTAGCAGGGGTAACGCTTAGTTTTTAGGAGATAAAAGATAAAGTCTGCTATAGTTTTTGTTACTTTGTTTTGAAGTTTCCATTTCTTTTATTATCTTTGTCGCGAATAAAAAAACAAACCTTATATGAGAAAGTTTTTATCTATTTTTATCGCAGCAGGACTCTTCTTTTCCTGCCAACGCGAAGAGGCAGATGCCCCGTTCGCAACCGACACTGATATTTCAGTATTACCCAATACTGAAACGAAGGCTTCAGACAACGGACTTTTAGGTTGGGTAGCTCTCACAGGGCAAACCCATATTTCGGCGGAGGAAGCCCAAGAAACCGCTCTCGCTACCGCAATGCAAATGCGTGAAGTAGAGGGTATCGTTACCAAAGCTCCCCTAAAAATTGGCTCTGTTGAGGTAGTAAAAGGCGACACTCGTAAGCCTTACGTACCTACCAAAGGCAATGCAAAACCCGAACAAGCCGATGTCTACATTGTAAACTTTGCCAATAACCAAGGTTATGTAATTACCTCAGCTGATAGGCGTATTCCTAGTGTATTAGCCTACAACTCCTACGGACATCTCGGTGATACTATTAGCAACCCAGGACAAGCAATACTGTTTAGCTATATGCAGGCATATATAGAGGAACAGCGTGCCGCCTTTGAAGCTAATAAAGAAAAACTCGCTACTGAGGCAGAAGAAGCCATTTTCAAACAGCTTTCTAAAGAACGACAAGCAGAGCTAATAGCACAAGGACTCTTTGATAAAGAGGGTAAACGAGTGAAGAGTAAGTTTGAACCAGATGAAGGGAAAGGAAGAAAATTTAAAAACTTCCTTTGTATAGAACCTGATCACTACAAAGAAGATATTTATATTTATGGAGAGTGGAAAACAGATGTAATAGGACCTTTAGTGAAAACTCTTTGGAGTCAAGAAAATGATTATAATGAAAAGGTCTCTATGCAGTGTGGTAATAATAAGGCTCCTGTAGGTTGTGTATCTGTTGCTGTTGGACAACTATTAGCCTATCACAAAAAACCAGATAGCGTTGTAGGACGAAAAATGCATTGGGATGATATGACTAAAATAGATAGTGGAGATATGTTCTCTAATATTTATAGTCATAATGTATGGAACAACTCTACTGCTAAAGAAGACATTCAATATTTATTAGCTCACTTGGGAGATAATGATTTGTTAGAAATGAAATACACTTGTGACAAAGGTAGTAGTTCAGACGTAGATAAAGCTCTCCATACATTCCATCAATTGGGTTATAAAGATGCTTATGTGGAAAATTTCCAAGTCCCAAAAGTTATTTCAGAAATAAAAAAAAGGAACCCTATCTACATAGGAGGTAGTGATATTGTAGAAACATATAAAACCGGGTGGTGGATATTTAAAACAACACATTATAAATATTCTGGTCACGCGTGGGTTATTGATGGTTATATGAAAAGATATAGAACTGTAGAAATGCACACAACCTGTGATAGCCCTGATGATTTTCTTCACGTGGGAGAAGAAGGATTTAGCTTAGTACACTACAATTTAGGTTGGGGAGGATATAAAGATGGCTCAAGTCCCTATCACGGAAGTGGTTGGTATAATTTGGGAATATTTGATACTAATGGGGATAAAGAACCTTCAAACGCATACAAATCAGGAGTTAAAGGTAACTATCAATATAGAGTTAAAACAATCCTTAATATTAAATAATTATGAAAAGTATATTTTATCTCACAATATTATTATTTGTTAGTATCATTTCTTGTCGAGAGAAAGATGAAGAAAGAGCGTGTTCTCTCCCTCTTCCTGAATTAACCTTTGCTATCAACAAAACTTCTAAACTTTACAAGGAATTTATAAATGAAGAAGGAAAAATTGATAAAGCAAATATTAGCTTATATAAATTACTTGAAGGAGAGAAAAAGGCGTATGAATATAATAGTTATGAAACCACCAAAGCAGAAAAGACTTATTTATACATTTCAGTTACTCTTCCTTTTAGTAACGATGTTTACACGGGCAAAATAGAAACACTTTATTTGCAGAATGCTACTAAAACTTATAAAATAGAAGTAAATGGTTATATGAAGGATACAGAATGTGGAAAGTATGCAGTTACTAATGAAATTCGTGTAGATGGTGTAAAAGTAGAAAATCATTACTTAGCAAAATAATCTTAACCCTTTGGCAGAGAATCCTCTGCCAGAGGGTATTTTTTTAATTCTTTCTATGCGTTACCTTATATATCTATTGGCAGTCATTGTCCTATCTTGCTCTAAAGAAACTATAGAGCCCGAAAACTATACTCTGCACGTACAAAATCGCTATTTTGAAGCTGTAACCGTTTCGGTAGGTGAGCATTTTTCTGAAAAGTTATCACCCAATACTGTTTCTAAGGCATTTACTTTGCCTAAAGGTACTTATAAAGTAGTAGCCATCACGGCTTCACACCTACGCTTGGAAAGCACAGTACAAATACAAGGCAGTACGGCTGAGCTCACTATTGAAATCTGTCCTAAAGGAAAAATCTACATTACTCATTAACCATTTTGTTAAACTATGCGTTATTACTCTTTGCTTCTTATTGGCTTGGGGTTACTTTCTTGCCAAAAAGATAGCCCAACTCCTGAGCCTTTACCTCCTCACGAAATCACACTCGTGTATATGGTTGCTGATAACGACCTCGCTCCCTATGCCTTAAAAGACCTCAACGAAATAGAACGTGGGTTTGTGCCTAACGGAAGAGACAAACTCTTGCTGTATATCGATAGCAATACTTCTACCGCTTTGCCTTCACACCCTGTACTTTTAGAAATTGTACACGATACCACCGAGATAATAGCCTCTAAAATCATCGCTTCTTACCCCGAACAAAATTCAACTGATAAAACTGTAATGAGCAATGTGTTGAGAGATGCTTTGGGCTATTACAAAGGCGACAATCGTTATAAAGGACTTGTGCTTTGGTCGCACGGCAATGCGTGGCTACCGGAAGGTTATCATATAGAAACCGAAAACAAATCAGGGGTGGTAGTAAAATCGTTTGGGAAAGATATGAGTCCGCGAGAGGGGGCTATGGAGCTTCCTGACCTTGCGGAAGTTTTAAGTCCTTATCGGTTTGAATATATCCTTTTCGACGCTTGCTTTATGGGGTCGGTAGAGGTGCTCTATGAATTACGACATTCTGCTCGTTACTTTATTGCTTCACCTGCCGAAATTCTTGCCGATGGTTTTCCTTATCACCACCTATTGCCTTACCTTATAGGGAAATTACAATTAGAAAAAGCAACCGAAGCTTACTACAACTATTACAATGTTTTGGAGGGTGCACGACAGTCGGCTACGGTTACTTTGGTAGATAGTGAGCAGTTGGAAGCATTAGCTTCTTTCTGTAAACAACTCAACACTTCTGAGTTGTCTTTAACCCACTTGCAACAATACTGTAGGAATAACGAAAAGTATTTGTTTGACCTCAAACAAGTGCTTTTGGAGAGCAAAGCCAGTGTGGCTATAGAACCTATTTGGCAACAACTCTGTAAGGTTGAAAGACACACACCGAGATTTGCTAATATTGCGCTTACACATTGCAACGGACTCAGTGTTTATTTGTTTGGCAAGAATGAAACGCTGAACAACTATTACAAACAATTGTCGTGGTATAGAGCTACAAGGTTTCATTTCTCGTATAAATAGCTTATAATTTTCTAATTCTCAAATTTGTTAATTTGCTAATTTTTCTCTACCTTTGTTGCGTAATAAAAAAATAAACCTTATATGAGAAAGTTTTTATCTATTTTTA
>NZ_KB291213.1:257-15671 GCF_000318255.2 Capnocytophaga sp. oral taxon 380 str. F0488 | reverse complement strand
GACTCTTCTTTTCCTGCCAACGCGAAGAGGCAGAAGCCCCGTTCGCAACCGACACCGATATTTCAGTATTACCCAGTACTGAAACGAAGGCTTCCGACAACGGACTTTTAGGTTGGGTAGCTCTCACAGGGCAAACCCATATTTCGGCAGAAGAAGCCCAAGAAACTGCTCTCGCTACCGCTATGCAAATGCGTGAAGTAGAGGGTATTGTTACCAAAACTCCCTTAAAAATTGGCTCAATTGAAGTAGTAAAGGGCAACACTCGCAAGCCTTACGTACCTACCAAAGGCAATACAAAGCCCGAACAAGCCGATGTGTACATTGTAAACTTTGCCAACAACCAAGGGTATGTAATTACCTCAGCTGATAGGCGCGTTCCTGGCGTATTAGCCTATAATTCGTACGGTCATCTTGGCGACACTATTAGCAACCCAGGACAAGCAATACTTTTCAGCTATATGCAGGAGTACATAGAAGAACAACGTGCCGCTTTTGAAGCTAATAAAGAGAAACTGGCTATCCAAGCCGAAGAAGCTATCTTCAAACAGCTTTCTAAGGAACAACAAGAAAAGCTGATAGCTAAGGGATATTTTGATAAAGATGGTAAGAGGGTAAAAAGTAAGTACAATTTTGATTTAATACACGCTCTTTGTGATTTATCAGAGCCTGAGAGTAATAATAAAAAAAATGAAAATCCAGCAGACCATTATTTAGTAAAAGACAACGATAGGATATTTTATGGAGAATGGAAAACAGAATATGTAAAGGCACCCTTGTTAAAAACGCTATGGGGACAAAGTGGACTTTATAATGATAAAGTAGCTAAATATTGTGATGCAGATAAAGACCAGTCTCCTGTAGGTTGTGTAGCAACTGCTGTAGGATAATTATTAGCTTATCATAAAAAGCCAGCTGTTTTTAAAGGTAGAATAATGCATTGGGGCGATATGACTAAAATAGATAGTGGAGATATGTTCTCTAGTATTTATAGTCATAACGTAGGGGATAACGCTACTTTTAGAGAGGATATTCAACATCTTTTAGCACACTTGGGGGATAGTGGTTTATTAGCAATGAACTATGGTTGTATAGCTGATGGTGGTAGCGGTTCAAATAGAGCCTTAGAAGCTTTACATAGCTTAGGGTATAATAATGCTTTGTTGATGCCTTATAACGTAGATCAAGTTGTTTCTGAGATAAGAAATAATAGACCAATCTATATACAAGGATATTCTTATGAAATATCTCATACCTATACTACAGGTTGGTGGTTTTGGAAAAAATCTCAGACAAGATATAGTTATAAAGAAGGACACGCTTGGGTTTTAGATGGTTATGTACTAAGAAAAAGAAAAATAACTGAATATTATATTAATTGTCCTTCTTCAGAAGAAGTAAAGATTGTAAATGATGAAAAAATAGAATTAATACATAACAATTTTGGCTGGGGGGATTCTAATGATGGAACTAAATATGGTGTATCAGGATTAGATGGTTTTTATGCAAATGGCACTGGATGGTATCATATAAGTATTTTTAATACTAAAGGGAATAAAGAATCTTCAAATACTTATAAGTCAGGAACTCCTATGAATTTCCAATATAATAAATGTATCATAACTAATATTTACTAAGTAATAAATATGAAAAAAATATTATTCTTTACAGTGCTACTCGTTGTAATAGCTTGTAATAAAAACACAAAAGAGAATGAAGAACCTCCTATTTGTTGCTCTCCTCCTCCTTTTTTTCGCTTGTTCATAGCTAAATCTGCTCCTGAGTATCAAGATTTTTTGAACAATAAAGGGGAAGGTGATAGAGATAATGTGTATTTCTACCAAATTGTAGAAGATGGTACGGAAAAAAAATATCTCACAACGCTATCTACCGATATTCCAAAGAATAAAGAATATGCTTTAGTAGCTATGGTAGACGGAATAATTCTATACACAGGAAAGATAGAAACTCTTTACCTTAAAAATAAGACTAAAACCTACAAAATAGAGTTTTTAGGTACTATTGGAGAATGCTGTTCTGCTCATTTCCAAGAAATGTACATAGATGGAATTAAAAACAACGATTTTATCTTAGTGAAATAACCTTAGCCCTTTGGCAGAGGATTCTCTGCCAAAGGGTAAAAAAATAATCAATATGAGAAAGTTTTTACTCTTTATTCTATTGCTTTTTGCATTGCAAATAAGTGCTCAAGAAGCCTATACCAAAGGCGATGTATTTATTGATGTGCAAACAGGTGCTTCGTTTATAGGAGGTATTATAGGCGGAGGGGTACACTATGGGGCTACGCCTCGCTTCTCGGTGGGAGCAAACTTTTCTAACCAGAGTTTTAATCTTAAAAGTAAATACGAAACTGCTTACGTACCTGAGCTCAGTGTGGACTTCCATTTTGACCATCGTATGACTACCGATTGGTATACAGGGCTTTCAATAGGGCATTGTTTTTGGCAAAGCGATACTCCTGACGGACATAGTTCAGGTGGTTGTGATAGTTCTTCCGATCCTATACCTGAAAAATTCAGAAGAGAACACCCCAATAATTTTGTATTGTGGAATGCACATTTAGGTTTTCGCTATTTCATCTTCAAAAACGTAGGACTTAACGGACAAGTGGCTTTTGGGAATACTCTTTCATTTAAAGTGGGGGTAAGTGTGAAAATCTGAAAATTTTAAGACTTTTTATATATAGGGTAGATATGCTTAGCTTATAGGAAGCTTGAACGAATCTTGGAAGATAGGTATACAAAGGCTATATAAAATATTGATTTTCACACTTTTATAAGTTTAAAAATTTTAAGGGAAAACTATATGATTTCTTAATTTTAGTAAAAATCTCTAAACTAAAAAATCGTTATTTAATTGTCTTCTATTTACAATTATTTACTATCTTTGCACTTCTAACAACAAAGATATCCTTATTGATTATTTGTCATTTGTAATTAGTATTATGATTTTTTCTTTTCTTACAGACCTTGCTAAAAACAATAATAAAGAGTGGTTCGATGCTCATAAGGAGGCTTATGAATGTGCTAAATTAGAAGCTACATTGCTTTTCAATTATATTTATACTGGGCTTGCTGAGCACGACACCCTTGCGCCACTGAAAATATACCGCATCTATCGCGATTTGCGCTTTTCTAAAGACAAAACACCTTACAAGACGCACTTCGGTTGCTATATACAACGCAAACAACCGCATTACCGCGGTGGGTATTACGTGCATATTAGTCCGCAAGAGACCTTTATAGGGGGAGGTTTTTTCGACCCTAACAAAGAAGATTTATTGCGTATGCGTCAGGAAATTTCTCTCAATGCTGAGGATTTTCAAAAAGTGATGAATAGTGAGGGGATAAAGAAAGAATTTGACGGGAAACTATGGGGTGACGAGGTAAAGACTGCCCCCAAAGGTTTTGAGAAAGACGACCCGATGATTGCCTATTTGCGCAAAAAGCAGTTTCTCTTAAAACACGACTATACACGACAAGAAGCTACAGCGAAGGACTTTGATAAGAAAGTAGTGCAGGGACTTTTGGCAATGCGCCCGTTTTTAGACTTTATGACGGAAGCTTTGACGACGGATTTGAATGGAGAAAGTTTGTTTTAGCTAAGAGGTAAAGCCAGCGACAGCTAGGTAAGTGTGATATGAAACTAACATTTAACAAAAAGTACTTTATATGGGCGTTGGCACTGTTGGGGGCAGAACTGCTTATTGCGACAGTGTTTAGCAGTATGGGCTTTATCAGAGGCTATATAGGCGATGTACTGGTGGTGATATTGCTGTACTACTTAGTGCTTTCGTTCGTGAAAGTGAAGCATAAGGATAAACTCATCTGGGGTATATTTGCCTTTGCGGTAGCCGTAGAAGTGATGCAGTACTTGGGTGTGGCTACTTATTTGGGCTTCACGAGAGGAAGCTTGGGGTATATCCTCTTAGGCAATCACTTTTCGTGGGCAGATGTGGTGTGTTACGCCATTGGTTGTCTTATTTTGCAATTCACAAGTAAGAATAAATAAAATGAGGGTGAAAGGTTATTTCGCCCCTACATAATGTAACGCAAAGCAATTGTAAAATCGGGATAGTATTATATTGAACTAAGGTTGTATTATTAGGATAAATGAAGAAAATATTAGTAACCGGAGGAGCAGGATTTGTAGGTTCTAACCTTTGTGAAGCTCTTGCCAAAGACCCTAACAACGAGGTCTATTCGTTAGACAATTATTTCACCGGTAAGCGTGAAAATCACGTAGAAGGGGTGCAATATATCGAAGGAAGTACCGAACATATCTTCGAGCTTATCAGTTTTTCACCTGATATTATTTATCACTTAGGTGAATACTCACGGGTGGAACAGAGTTTTGAGGATATTGACAAGGTATTGTTGTTTAACAAAATAGGTACGCTCAAAGTATTGGAGTTTTGTCGCAAACACGGGGCTAAACTCGTGTATGCGGGTAGTAGCACCAAGTTTGGTGACGGGGGTTTAGGGAAAGACCAAAGTCCGTATGCTTGGAGCAAATCGTCGAATACAGAGCTTATCAAGAACTACGGTATGTGGTATGGGCTCAACTATGCTATTGTGTATTTCTACAATGTTTATGGCAAAGGAGAAGTTGGCACGGGAAAATATGCGACGCTTATAGCACTCTTTATAGAGAAGATGAAGAAAGGAGAGCCTCTCACGGTAGTAGCCCCAGGTACTCAACAGCGCAATTTTACGCATATAGATGATATAGTAGCGGGCTTACTCTTGGTAGGTGAAAAAGGTAAAGGCGACGGTTATGGTATTGGCAGTCCGGAGACTTATACAGTTTTAGAAATCGCTCAGCTCTTTGGAGGCGAGATACAAATGCTACCGGAGCGCAAAGGTAACCGTATGACTGCTGAAGTTATTACCCAAAAAACAGAAGCTTTGGGCTGGCAAGCGAAGAAGCATATTAAAGAATATATAGAACTATTGTCAATTGATAATCAACAATTAGTAAGCGGGAAATGAAAATAGCTATTACAGGGGCGAGTACCCTCGCAGCTGAGGCACTCTCTCTTTACAATAATATCCCACAAGGGCGACTTTCTGACCGTGACCAAAAACTTATAGAACAACTCAGAGCTTCTAATTCTGCTTATGAGCCCTTAGACCCCACCGTTCTTTATGCCTTACATACTGCACGAAGAGCTGTTGCGCAAGCAGGGTGGCAAGGAGTTCGTTTTGGTATCAATATAGGGTCGTCGCGAGGAGCAACAATGTTGTTTGAACAGCATTTTAGTCATTTTCTGAAAGAAGGCAGTTGCCAAACCTTAGCTTCGCCTACTACTACTTTAGGCAATATCAGCACTTGGGTAGCGCAGGATTTAAGCAATGAGGGTTTTGAGCTCTCACATTCTATTACTTGCTCTACCGCTTTACACGGCGTTGCCAATGCCATTGCGTGGCTCGAAAGTGGTATGGAAGACCGCTTCTTGGTAGGTGGTAGCGAGGCACCTCTTACCCCTTTTACTATTGCACAAGTGAAAGCTCTGAAAATATACAGTAGTCTGCCCTTGCCTTATCCTTGCAGGGCAATGGATATGAGCAAAAAACAAAGTACTATGGTGTTAGGGGAGGGGGCAGGTTGTTTCTGTTTAGAAAAAGGAGAACGTGCTAATGCCTTAGCCTATATCGTAGGAATAGGCTTTGCCACTGAAAAACTTACCCATAGCGTATCGCTCTCTAAAAACGGACAGTGCTTACAAGAAGCTATGCGTCGTGCTTTGACAAGTGCTGGGAACCCCAAAATAGATGTGATTGTAACCCATTGTACTGGTACTATCAAAGGTGATCAAGCTGAACTCAACGCTATAGAAGCGGTTTTTGGTGAAGAAAAACCTCTACTCACCAATAATAAATGGCAACACGGACATACCTATGGGGCGAGTGGAGCACTCAACCTCGCAATGGCAATACGAATGTTACAGAATAACCGTTTCGAAGGGGTGCCTTACCTTAGTTATCCTGAATCTGTACCCGATAAACCCGAACATATATTAATTAATGCCGTAGGATTTGGCGGAAATGGAATAAGTGTGATAGTAAAAAAGTGAAAAAAGCAAAGTAAAAAGTAGAATATTTATAAAATGATAAATCTATGATAATAAGTAGGTTTGTACTTTTTAAAAGTAAAAAATAAGAATATTTGTACGAAAAAGATTGTGTTTCAAAAAAAAAGTGTTACTTTTGCCGGCAGTAATTATTATCAAATTATAAAAAAAGAAAATTATGTCAGACATTGCATCAAGAGTTAAAGCCATTATCGTTGATAAATTAGGCGTAGACGAAAATGAAGTAACCGCAGAAGCGAGCTTCACTAACGACTTAGGAGCTGATTCATTAGACACTGTTGAATTGATTATGGAGTTTGAAAAAGAATTTGATATTCAAATTCCAGATGACCAAGCTGAAAACATTGCAACTGTAGGTCAAGCAATCAAATATATTGAAGACGCTAAACAATAATTGGCTCATAGGCAGTAGGCTATCAGCGTATATACTTGGTAGCTTACTGCTTAATGCTTTTTGCTCTAAACCTAAATGCTAAAAAGTTGAAACTAATATGGAGAAAAGACGTGTTGTAGTTACAGGTATAGGGGCTCTTACCCCTATAGGTAATACCGCCCAAGAGTTTTGGGAAGGACTCGTAGCCGGCAAGAGCGGTGCTGCGCCTATTACCCATTTCGATGCTTCAAAGTTTAAGACAAAGTTTGCTTGCGAAGTAAAAAACTTTAATGTCGAGGATTTTATAGACAAAAAAGAAGCACGTAAGCTCGATAAATTTGCTCAATATGCCTTAGTGGTTGCTGATGAAGCCGTAAAAGATGCTCATCTTGATATGGATACGCTTGATAAAGACCGCATAGGGGTAATTTGGGGCTCAGGTATTGGGGGGTTAGAAACTTTCCAAAATGAGGTAATCAACTTCAACGAAGGCGATGGTACGCCACGCTTTAATCCATTCTTTATACCTAAAATGATAGCTGATATCGCAGCAGGTGTGATTTCTATACGCTATGGTTTTAGGGGTCCTAACTTCACTACAGTCTCAGCGTGTGCCTCTGCAGCTAATGCTATGATAGATGCGTTAAACTACATTCGTTTTGGCTATGCTGATATGATGGTATCAGGTGGCTCGGAAGCAGCGGTTACTATTGCTGGAATCGGTGGTTTCAACGCCTTGCACGCTCTTTCTACTTTCAATGAAGACCCTGCCAAAGCTTCTCGTCCGTTTGATGCCAATCGCGATGGTTTTGTATTAGGCGAAGGAGCAGGAGCGGTAGTGCTTGAGGAGTACAATCACGCAGTGGCTCGTGGAGCTACTATCTACTGCGAATTAGCAGGAGGAGGTCTCTCTGCTGATGCTTACCATATGACGGCACCTCACCCTGAAGGGCTTGGTGCTAAAAACGTGATGATTAACTGTCTTAAAGACGCAGGAGTATCAGTGAACGAAGTAGATGCTATCAATATGCACGGTACATCTACTCCATTAGGAGACATCGCTGAATCTAAGGCAGTATTAGATGTATTTGGTGAGCACGCCTACGATATCAATATTAACTCTACTAAATCGATGACGGGGCACTTGCTCGGAGCTGCGGGAGCGATAGAAGCAGTAGCGTCTATTCTCGCTATCAAACACAGCATCGTTCCTCCTACCATCAACTTTGAACACCCCGATGAAAAAATAGATCAACGTCTGAACTTCACCTTCAACAAAGCGCAACACCGCGACGTGAAAGTAGCGATGAGCAACACCTTTGGTTTCGGTGGACACAATGCGTGCTTATTATTCAAAAAGATATAAACTATAAGTGTTCGGCTTAAAGAAAATATTAACTTTTCCCCGTCTTATTCCTAAGAAGAAAGACGGGATTTTTTATACTAAAATCAAAGAGCTTTTAGGATTTCCTCCTAAAAACTTATCGTATTACAGCGAGGCTTTTACACACCCTTCTTACCAATTCCAAAAAGCGACGCGTAAGAGCTATGAGCGCCTTGAATTTCTGGGTGATGCGATTCTTGGCGCCGTGATAGCCGACTATATTTTCACCAATGCTCCTGAACAAGATGAAGGCTATCTTACCAAAATGCGCTCTAAAATTGTAGAACGTCGCAATCTTAACCAGCTCGGTAAGGATATGGGGCTCTTGGACTTCTTGCGCACTAAACTCACTCCGAGACAATTAGGTAATAATATCACTGGTAACCTCTTCGAGGCACTTATAGGAGCAATTTATTTAGACAGAGGTTATAAGGCTTGTTTTAAGTTCATTGAGCGTGAGCTCATTTTGCCGTATATCAACATCAAGAATCTGGAAGGAAAGGTTATTAGCCATAAGAGCTTGTTAATAGAATGGTGTCAAAAACATAAGTTAGACTTTGCTTTTGAGGCTGAAGAAGATATAGAAGATTGTTCTGAGACTAAGTTTTTCGTTGCTAAAGTGCACGTACAAGGCTTTTCGGTAACTCGGGCGCGTTCTACGTCTAAGAAAAAAGCTGAAGAGATTGCTGCCAAACGCGCTTGTTACAAGATTCAGGGTAAACAACATCATAAATTAGATGTACAATGAAAATCCTTCTTCTCTCCGATACCCATTCGTATATAGACGATCGTATATTGCACTACGCCAGCGAGGCAGACGAAGTGTGGCATTGTGGCGATTTTGGTAACTTGGCAGTGATAGAGGCGTTGCAAGCCGTAAAACCTTTGCGTGGGGTTTATGGTAATATCGATGGCATAGAGATACGGCATCAGTTCCCTGAAGTAAATCGGTTTGCTTGTGAGGGTGTAGAGGTACTGATGATACACATAGGGGGTTACCCTAATAAATACAGTCCGTTGGCAAAACAAGAAATCCTAAGCTGCTCTCCTAAACTCTTCATTTCGGGGCATTCACATATTCTAAAAGTACAATACGATAAACAGTTTCAGTTGCTACACCTCAATCCAGGAGCTGCTGGTCTTTATGGTTGGCAAACCGTGCGTACGATGCTTCGTTTTGAGATAGAAGCAGGAGAGATTAAGAATTTAGAGATTATAGAGTTAGCTCGTAACGCAACAGGTAATTAAGTTGCTAATATTATCACAACTAAAAGTAATATAAAATAGGCTGTCCCTTAACCAGGCAGCCTATTTTGTTTCTTCTCTATTGTCTTTCATTACTAATTTTCACTGCTTTTCCTATTAGGGTAGTAGAAGTACAATCTGTAATTTTTACCATTACAAAATCGCCTATTTTATAATCTTCTTTTGGGAATACTACTACGGTATTCTGACTATTGCGCCCCATCCACTCTTTATCCGATTTTTTAGAGTTTCCCTCTATAAGCACTTCTACCGTTTTGCCTATTTGTGCTTGAGTGCGGTACAAGCTGTGTTTCTGTTGCAGGTCGATAATCTCAGCAAGACGGCGTTTCTTCACTTCTTCGGGTACATCATCTTCTATTTTGCGTGCTGCTAACGTGCCAGGACGCTCCGAATAAGCAAACATAAACCCAAAATCATACTTCACATATTCCATTAGCGAAAGCGTATCTTGGTGGTCTTCTTCAGTTTCGGTGGGGAAACCAGCAATCATATCCTGCGAAATAGCACACTCAGGAATGCGTTCGCGTATGCTGTCTATCAGCGCAAAATATTCTTCGCGAGTATGAAGGCGGTTCATCGCTTTCAAGATGCGATTGCTACCGCTCTGTACGGGCAGGTGGATATACTTGCAGATGTTAGGGTGTTTTGCCATCGTATCAATCACATCGAGGGTCATATCCTGCGGATTGGAGGTAGAAAAGCGGATGCGCATTTCAGGCTGAGCTGTTGCCACCATATCGAGCAGTTTAGCAAAGTTGATAGCGGTGGCTTGTTGCATCTCACTTGCTTTGCTGAAATCCTTTTTGAGTCCGCCGCCATACCATAAGTAACTATCTACATTTTGCCCCAAGAGAGTAACCTCTTTAAAGCCGCGCGCTTGGAGGTCGGCTATTTCGTTGAGGATAGAATAAGGGTCGCGACTGCGTTCACGTCCGCGAGTAAAAGGTACAATGCAGAAAGTACACATATTGTCACAACCGCGCGTAATCGACACAAAAGCTGTTACACCGTTGCTATTGAGACGGATAGGCGTAATATCGGCATAGGTTTCGTCCTTAGAGAGAATCACATTTACCGCTTCACGACCTTCTTCCACTTCTTCAAGTAGGTTAGGTAAATCCTTATAAGCATCAGGACCTACCACCATATCCACTATTTTTTCTTCTTCGAGGAAGGAGTGTTTTACCCTTTCGGCCATACAGCCCAATACGCCCACTTTCATAGCGGGTTTCTTGCGTTTGTACACATTAAACTGCTCCAAACGCTTGCGAATGGTCTGTTCTGCCTTTTCGCGTACCGAGCAGGTGTTGATAAGTACCAAATCGGCTTCGTCAATAGTGTCGGTAGTATTATATCCCGCTTTGGAGAGAATAGAAGCTACGATTTCACTGTCGGAGAAGTTCATTTGGCAACCATAACTCTCGATATATAGTTTTTTGGAATTGTTATTATCAGCTTGTAAAACAAGGCTTTGTCCTTGTTTACTTTCGTCTATTTCTTTAGCCATAGAGGTTTTCTTACTTAATTGAGGGCGCAAAGATAAAGATAATTTGGCAATTAGCCAATTTGTCAGTTCGCCAATTCTACTATCAAGGGCAATTGGTGAAATAAAATTATTGTCAAAAAGTTTTGTGTATATCACTTTTTTGTTGTACCTTTGAGGCTTGAATAAAATTATTGTAGTTTTAGATATATGAAAACCATAGACAATTTTAATTTTGCGGGCAAGAAAGCCCTTATTCGCGTGGACTTTAATGTGCCATTGGACGAAAATTTTAAAGTAACTGATAACACTCGTATTGAGGCTGCAAAACCTACTATCGAGAAAATCCTCAAAGATGGAGGAACCGCAGTACTTATGAGCCACTTAGGTCGCCCAAAAGGGGAACGCAACGACAAGTATTCTTTGCGTCACATCGTAAGTGAAGTGGAAAAAGTATTAGGTAAAAAAGTGATTTTTGTAGATGATTGCGTAGGTGAAGTAGCCGAAAAAGCGGTAGCAACTGCTCCTGCTGGTAGTGTGGTATTACTTGAAAACTTGCGTTTTCATAACGAAGAAGAAAAAGGAGATGAAGCATTCTCTAAACAGCTTGCTAAACTCGGCGATATCTATGTGAACGACGCTTTTGGTACCGCTCACCGCGCTCACGCTTCGACTACTATTGTAGCGAAATTCTTCCCTAACCACAAATGCTTTGGTTACCTCCTCGCTAAGGAGATTGAAAGTATTGATAAAGTGATGAAAAACGGTGAAAAGCCTGTAACTGCTATCCTTGGTGGTTCAAAAGTTTCTTCTAAAATCACTATTATCGAAAATATCTTAGATAAAGTGAACCACCTTATCATAGGTGGGGGTATGGCTTATACTTTCATCAAAGCACAAGGCGGAAAAGTAGGTAGTTCTATCTGCGAAGACGATAAACTTGACCTTGCACTCGATATCCTTGCCAAAGCCAAAGCTAAAGGAGTAGAAGTACACTTGCCTATAGACGTAGTAGCAGCTGACGCTTTCGATAACAACGCCAAAACACAAGTAGTACCTGTAAATGCTATTCCCGATGGTTGGGAAGGATTGGATGCAGGACCTAAGACTCTTGAAAATATCAAATCGGTATTGCTTAAATCGAAAACTATTTTGTGGAATGGTCCTATCGGAGTATTTGAAATGCCTAACTTTGCTAAAGGTACCATTGCCGTAGGTGATTACGTGGCTGAAGCTACTAAAAAAGGAGCTTTCTCACTCGTAGGAGGTGGCGACTCGGTAGCTGCTGTAAAACAATTTGGTTTTGAGCATAAAGTAAGTTATGTTTCTACCGGTGGTGGAGCGATGCTTGAAAGCCTTGAAGGATTGGTACTCCCTGGTATTGCAGCTATTAACGAATAGTTAAAATATAGAAAAAGAAAAAGAGGTAACTAAGAATTAACTTAGTTGCCTCTTTTTTATTTCTTCATTATTTCTTCCCTGTTACTTGGGTGATAAGGTTCATTTTCTTCTTCTTATTTTGCTGTTTTTGGTATTCATCGAACTGCATTAGCAGGTTGTTATTAGCACGGATAAGCGCATTGGTTTCTAATAAAATACTAAAATATAATTTAGTAGTTTTATGACTGGTTTCGGTAGTGCGAATACGGTCGATTTGTTTTTGTACCATCTTTGACACTTCGTTTTTCAACACCTTACAATCTTCGAAAATTATGTGTAACTTGTTATAGTCTGAACCTTTGAATATTTCGGCTTCTGCCTTAAACACATCTTCCATCTTATCGGAAATGTATTTTAAGTCACGTAGCTGATTAAATTTTAGGTTCTTGTGATTGTTGTTTACGTGTTCATAACTATTGAGTGTGATAGCCGTGAGACATTGTGCCATATCCTGCAAACAGTCCAAAATAAGGATATAAAACTTGCTGGACGCCACCGAACTTTCATTCAGCGATTTGATAAAGTAGTATACATTACCTTTCAGCTCATCGAGTTCTTTTTCGAGCTTTTTAGCATTCTTTTTGTTTTTGGTGAGTTTGCCTAAATCTTGAGTACCGAGATTCTTCACCACTTTGCTATAAAGCTGGTCGATGCGGAAAATCGTTTCGGATACATAGTTAGAGCTTTCTTTGATGACACCGCCAATGGTAGCCAAGTCGGCACGCTCAAAGCGTTTGCCTTGTGCTTTGGCTTTCTGTTTATTGCGGTAGATAATTGCGTTGCGAATGAGCACAAAGCCCACTACCATTATCATCACAATAAGTCCAATCACGCTTCCGTAATACAATATGCCTGCTACTAAAAATGCCCCGATAAAGGCAACAATAGCCGTTAAAAACCAACCGCCGATTACGTTCAGTACCCCTGCCACGCGATATACAGCACTATCGCGCCCCCAAGCTCTATCAGCTAGGGAAGAACCCATTGCCACCATAAAGGTTACATAAGTAGTAGAAAGTGGGAGCTTAAAGGAAGTACCAATGGCAATCAAACTACTGGATACCACGAGGTTGATAGCAGCACGCACGAGGTCGAAAGCAGGGAGGTCTTCTTCTTTTACATTAGGGTCAGGTTCAGGTTTTTCAAAACGGTGGTCTATTTTGTTGCTAATCGATTTTGGCATTATGAAGTTCACGGCATTGGCACAAATCACTGTAATACGTACCAAGAATCGCGATAAGAAGTTAGAAGAAAACTTCTCTTCACCTCCTTCGTTTTGACGAGATAGATTGACGCCTGTATCAATCACGTGACGTGCTTTTTTGGAAAACCAAAGGGTGAGAATCATCACAAAACCTGTGAACAATAGCAATGCAGTAGGAGTAGAGATTTGCCCATCGGCTAAAGCACCCATTAACAAGCCGTCGTGAGCTACTCCTGAATTATGCCATATATCATACGACTGATAAGCTGCTACCGGTACCCCTATGAAGTTCACTAAGTCGTTACCCGCAAAAGCCATTGCCAAAGCAAAAGTACCGCTGAGGATAATTACCCTAAAAATATTTACTTTCATACGGATAAGCACTTGTGAGAGCACCGAATAGAAAATAAAACAGCCAATGAGTAGCGGCACTATATTCGTGTCTATCCACGCAATGGCTTCTTTAGGAATGAAAGCGACGTCTTTGAGTCCTTTAAAGATAATGAAGTAGGAAAGCCCTGTAAGCGAGAGCCCGCCGAACACACCTCCTACATATTTTACATTTTCTTGATATTTAAATGAGAATACTAATCGGGCTAAATATTGCACAATCGTACCGACAGTAAAGGCGATGGCTACCGAGGTGAAAATACCGGTGATAATTTTGCCTGCTTCGCTTGTATTGATATAGTTGAAAGCGTTAAAAAGCGATTCGTCACTCATAAACGTTTTGATAGTGGCGACACACATCGCAGCGCCCAAGAGTTCGAATACGATAGAAACGGTTGTGGAAGTAGGTAGACCGATAGAGTTGAAGAGGTCGAAGAGGAGGATATCGGCAAGAATAACCGACATAAAGATAACCATTACCTCATCGAAATAGAAGAGCTGAGGGTTAAAGATGCCTTTACGTGCGATTTCCATCATTCCGCTAGAAAAGACGGCACCAATGGCTACCCCCACGCTGGCGACTATCATAATGGTGCGAATGGTGGCTACTTTGGAGCCTACGGCAGAGTTAAGAAAGTTAGCTGCATCGTTACTCACACCCACCACCAAATCGATAACGGCGAGCACCAAGAACACGAACAGCATAAAGATGTACACCTGTTCCATAACACTATATCAGTTTTATGGGGCAAAGATATGAATAATTTGTCAATTAGACAATTTGCTGATTAGTAAATTTAAGAGGAGGTTTATTGATGTTTTCTTAGTTATATAAATATGAGGAACTAAGGTTATTTTTATTTTGAGAATCTTTTGGTAGAGGATATACTTTTTTATAGATATTGGCTTTTAATTCTTGTGTAGAAATACATATATCGTAGCCCATTTCTTTTAATCTTTTAGAAAGGATGTTGTCACAAGTCCATATTTTATGTCCCTTTTCAAAGTGTAAAGCTATAAAAAGATAATCATCGGGATCTATATTTTTGGCTATTTTACTTGCTTTGTCTCTATTTTGTTTTTTTATATCTTTTAATTCGTAGAAAGTAATGTTTTGGGTAAATTCTTTCAATAAAGCGTTTGCCTTTCTTTTAGTGAGAAGGTTGTCTTTCATAATTTCGGGCAAATGTTCTTTAACTTCTTCTAATAGAAAAGAGGGGGCTATAAATTGTAACTTATTCTTCTTGTTTTTAAGAATAGAGGCTATTACGCCATTAGGGGTGTAAAAGCAACTGAAAATGATATTGGAGTCGGAAATGACTATCATATTTTATGCTTTTTTTCTTCTTTGGCGATAGCTGCTTCCCAACGTTTGGTCATATTGCGATTTGCTTGTTTTGACATAGCCATTATTTTATCTTTAAATTTTAGAGGGATGCCGTTTTCATCTTCCTCTAAAACTTCGGAAGTAACTGTTGCATTTTTTTTGGATTCTTTTTTCTTAGTAACTTTCACAAAGTCAAGAGTCTTAAGGTAATTTATTACCTCTAAGGCTTCAGGATTATTGCTGTTTATAGTTGCTATGTAAGACATAATGTTTAAGTATTTTTTATTTGTATGAGGCAAAGGTAGTAATAAATTAGGAGACTAGCAAAAAATGAGTTAGGTTTTACTAATTGGGGGTTGGTAATTGGATTTTTTGGAGTATCATAAGATACCGAAAGATAACGGAAGAGAGCTGAGAGAGGTTTTGGTGAAAAAA
>NZ_KB291213.1:0-237 GCF_000318255.2 Capnocytophaga sp. oral taxon 380 str. F0488 | reverse complement strand
CGATTGGTATAGAAAGGGTATATAAGTGGTTGATAAATAGTATAATATAACAAGGCTAAAAATGTTAAAAACCGGGTTTCAGGGCGAAAGAAAGAGAATCCTCACCCCAATAACATACTCTCCTATTCGGAGACTTCTCCCAAGGAGAGGGGGAATGTTGTGACGGAAGAGGGGGAATGTAGGGACGGAAAGGAGAAGGGATAATGTCACGTCCTAAAAAAGGTTGTCATAATTAAT
>NZ_KB291212.1:7212-13477 GCF_000318255.2 Capnocytophaga sp. oral taxon 380 str. F0488 | reverse complement strand
TGTTTGATTTCTGAGGCACAGCCTCATTCCTCTAATACAACCTCACACCCCATTTCCTCATTTTCTCATTCTCTCATTTCCTCATTTCCTCATTCTCTCATTTCCTCATTTCCTCATTTCCTCATTTTCCCCGCCCGTGCGGCTCGCACCCGCCCGTCGTGCTACCGACCTACTTCTTCAAAAACCCTTTTAAAAAGGCTATTTGTTCGTCCTTTTCTTTCAGCCGTGCCTCATACGAAGCGATAAGTCTCTCTATCGTCTCTTTATTCTCTTGATAAAAGTGCTCTATTTTTTGAGCTGAAATATTAGAATCTTTATTATAGCTGTTATGTTGCACCCAACTCTCCCCTATGTCTAAAAGTTCACTTACAGGAACGCCCAAAACAGTAGAGATTTGGAACATTCTCTCTACCGAAAGTTTAGTCTCGCCTGTTTCTATTTTTCTATAAGCAGGAGGAGTAACCCCTAAATCATCAGCCATATTTTCATACGTATAGCCTTTTTTGCTTCTTTCTTTAGCAATTCTTTCTAATATTTTGTTTATTTCCATACCAAATATATACTATTAGTTTTCTTGGCAAAGGTAGGAAAAATACACTAATGCGCAATTTTTTTTAACTAAAAGTATATTTTTCATAAACCAATGGTTTATTTTTTCTTCTTAAAAGTATTGCGAAATTCAAAAAAGATACTATACCTTTGTAATGTGATTTAAAACCAATGCGTTATTATGAAATGGAATAACAGCTCCATTTTTATTGCTTTATCAGCTACTTATATAGTGCTTTCTTATATCTCATCGGTAGTGCTAAACCTAAATGGCGTAATGGCACATTCCTTATCCGAACAACTCACTGCCGAACAGATTAACGAAGTACTCTCATTTAAAGATAAATGGCAATGGGTAGGCTATGTGTTCGTTCCTATACTACTACTGATAAAAATAAGCGTCACCGCCCTGCTGATAGACATAGGTTGTCTGTTTTACAATGAGAAACTACCTTATAAACAGCTCTTTCGTATGGCGCTATTAGGCGAATGTATCTTTTTAGTCGTCCCTATTGTTAAGTTGTGTTGGTTTGCGTTCTTTCAGCCCAATTTTACTTTGGAGGACGTGCAGTATTTCTATCCGCTTTCAGCACTGAATATCACAGGGTATAAAGGCATTGCTGTTTGGTTTATCTATCCTTTGCAAGTGCTGAATTTATTCGAAATAGCCTATTGGTTTTTTATGGCGGTACAACTGAATAAAGCCATCGGTAGCACCACCGGCAAAGGGATTAACATTATGGCAAGCGGTTATGGGGTAGGCTTACTCTTATGGGTAGTATGTGTGATGTTCTTTACCTTAAATATTTCGTAATATGAAGAAATCAGTCATAAAGAAACTCATTATAGCAGTCGTACTACTATTTCTAAGTTTTATGGGCTTTCAAATCGTACAAAAGCTACAATACAAAGAGCAAGTACAGCAAAAACTCAGCACTTTGCCCGAGTTTAGCTTTCAAACCTTAGAAGGGAGTGCTTTTACGAAAGCGAACCTTCCTAAAAATAACAAAGCTGTTTTTATCTATTTCAATACCGAATGTGGCTATTGTTTCTATGAAACCAAAGACATTAGCGAGCAGTTAGAACATTTTAAAGCAACCACATTACTACTCGTCTCAAACGAGAGTAAAGAAGCCATTAAAGCCTTTGCCATAAAGCAAAACTTATTGGGTAAAGACAAGGTAATATGCTTGCAAGATAGCACTTATACTTTTGCTAAACAATTCGAAGCCAATAGTATACCCTATATATTAGCGTACGATGCGCAAGGCAAATTACTACTTAGGCATAAAGGACAACTAAGAGCCGAAAAACTATTACAGCTCTTAGGCGAAAAATAAAATCATCTGTTAAGGAGAGGAGCAAAAAAGCTAGCGTTTGTGGATACTTCTTTTAGATGATAGTAATTATTTATTAATATAAAATTTTTAAACGATGAAAAAATTAGAATTAAAACAAATGGAAGAAATCCAAGGAGGCGGAGGGGGACTTGAATGTGCCTTTGCTTCTGTTGGATTAGTTGCTGCTTTTGCAGGTCTTGCCGTAGCAACAGGAGGAATCGGCTTATACGCTGCAGCTGTTGGTTTTGCCGTTGCTCCTGCTTCTTGGGGATACTCTTGTTTCACCTAGAAAAAATATTTGTTCTTATGGAAACTTTTTTAAAAAGAGATGTAAGAAGTGTTATATTTGTGGTTGCTTTAGGAACTATGGGAGCAAGCATTGCTTACCTTCTAATAGCAGATACGGATAATAAAACCTTTTGGGGTTTGTCAATTAACGCGTTTGCTTGTTTATGTACAACTATATCAGTAGGAATTGGCATATCAAAGCAACGAAAAGAAGAGCGAAAGCGTTAGCTTGCTTTAATGTAAATTTTTAACCTTAACAACCCTCATTTAGGGTTTCTTAAATGAGGGTTTTAAAAACCTTTTGCTTTTGAGGCACAAGCTAAAAAAATAATTACAGCTTATTATGCGCATTTTTGGCAATTTATTTAGGCTTTTTATAGTAGCTATTACTATCGTATTATTCTATCTTGTAGATAAGACAGAAGGGAATATCGTTTTGTACAACATTGTATTAAATATTTTTTCTTTATCTATTTTTATTCCTTTAGATAACTTTAAAGAAAATAAATACATTACTTTCAAAGAGCAAAGTTTATATATCCCTAATTGGGTAGTATTGTTGTTGCCTTTACTAATGGGGCTCTTTTATAAAATAGAAAACACTTTTTCTATCCTTGAAATAGTAGCATTAGTTGTAGCTTTGCTTATCTTGGCAACAGTTATTGTTAAACTAAGTTTATATCTTTTAAAATTCAAGAGGTATTACTATATTTATATATGTATTATGGGGATACTTCTCCAAAACTATATAGCTTTTTTTAGCGATACATTTTTTAAAAATATATCCTTTATCTTAGCCTTAAGTGTAGCAGGAGCAGGCTTCTTGTATGAAGAAAAGAGAAAAGAACAATCTGTATGAAAAGAGAAGATTTATCTAAAATATTTATAGCTTTATACGCTGTATTATTAACCCTCTACATAATAGTCATTGTATTTGCTTTTGAGAAAGAACACTTCACCGAAGCCTTTTTAATGGACTCAGTAGTGTTCATCTCCTTGCATTTGGTTATCCCTTTCATATATCCCGAAAAGTATAAAGAAGGGAAGGTGCTAGCTAATGTAGTTCAGTTGCTCAAAAATCCTTTCTTTATAGGGTATTTTGTATTAAGCAGTGTATACCTTTGCAAAAATATCATAGGCTATCAGTGGTACGAAGTGTTTTTAGCACATATAGTAACTGTTCTTGTAGTGCTTCTTGTTTTAGAGGCTTTGAGGCAGTACATAGCTAAACACTATAAAAAGGAATATTATATTACTATTTGCTATTTTATACTATTTCTTATCATTCTCGCCAAACTTATTTGGTTTTAAAACCATTAATTTATGAGACCTTATTTAAGAAAGGATTTAAGAAGTGTTATATTTATAGTTGCTTTTCTTACTGCAGGAGCTAGCATTGCTTACGTTGTAGTAACGAATCCTGAACCCAAAATATTTTGGGCTATGATGATCAATGTTTTTGTATGTGTATCCACTGGTATATCTGTTGGTATAGACATTTACAAAATACGAAAAGAAGAAGAAAAAGAACAACAAGAGCGTTAGCTTGCTTTATAAAATTTAACCTTAATAACCCCATTTAGGGTCTCTTAAATGAGGGGAGTAAAAATACTTAGTTATGAATCCCAGAAACCCTATTGTTATTATAGCAATGATACTCCTCGCTTTGGGTAATACTATCTATGCTGTAGTGGAATATTTCCATAATGAAGGAGGTATTGCCCAAATAGTATCGGGTATTCTATTCGTTATTACTTTTTTAGTAGTATATTTTGAGACCAAAAGGGGAAAAACTAAAAACTAACTAACTTTAACAGCCCTTCTGTTATATGCCTCTCTCCCTAAAACTTATTCATAAAACTTTTGTACTCCAGCACGACCAAAGCGATTGCGGAGTGGCTTGCTTGTTGTCTCTTGTCCAATATTACGGTGGTGCGCACACCTTAGAAGAACTTCGCTCGCTTAGTGGTACTACCGTGCAAGGCACTACCCTATTAGGGCTCTACCAAGCTGCCAAATCCATAGGCTTTGAGGCAGAAGGCAACGAGGCGGATATAGAAGTTCTCAAAGCCTATAACGCTCCGCTTATACTGCATTTAACTATGGGCAACTTAGAGCATTATGTAGTGTGCTATGGCTTTGAAAAGGGTGTATTTATCATTGGAGACCCCGCCAAAGGTATTATAAAACTATCTCCAGAAGAATTAAACAGCCTTTGGCGCTCTAAAACTTGTCTAACACTCACCCCTACTCCGCAGTTTAAAAAGAAAACAACACAGCAAAAAGCACAGTTTAAATGGTTTTTAAATCTCATTCAAAAAGACGTACGCCTGCTACTCATCAGCGGACTCTTAGGCACGGTTATAGCTGTTTTAGGCTTAGCTATGGCTATCTTCTCTCAAAAACTCATCGATAACATTCTCCCCTCAAAAGACGTTAGCAAGCTCATTCAAGGCGTGCTATTGCTCACTTTCTTGTTATTGGCTCGTATCGGTATTTCAGTAGTGAGAGAATACTTCTTACTCTTGCAAGCCAAAGACTTCAATACGCGTATCAACCAGCAGTTTTTTAGCAAACTCCTCCACTTGCCCAAATTCTTTTTCGATACACGCAAAATAGGAGAATTAGTAGCCCGCCTAAACGACACTCAGCGCATTCAACGGGTCATAAAAATGCTCGTGAGTGCTACGTTCATTGATATTTTGGTAGTGCTTATCACGTCTACGTTCTTGTTTTACTACTCTTGGCAAGTGGGCGTATTCACTTTGCTTTCCATTCCCATTTACTTTTTCGTCATTCATAAAAACAATGCTAAAATCGTTGCCTTACAACGCGAAGTAATGCAGAGTTACGCTTTGGTCGAAAGTCATTATATCAATACCTTTCAAGGTATTACCGATATAAAGATAGGTAATAAACAAGGAGTCTTTTCAAAAGTAAACAAGACTATTTTTCTATCTTCACAAGAGAAAGTTTTTCAGTTAGGTAAAGTAAATATCAAACTCTCTTGGATTTCAGGGGCGATAAGCGTCATTTTCTTAGTGAGCATACTCGTTTACAATGCCATACAAGTGCTAAACGGAACATTACTATTAGGCGAACTGATGGCTATCCTCTCAATGGTAGGTTCTTTATTGCCCTCTGTTCTCAATTTAGCCCTGATAAGCATTCCTATCAACGAAGCTAAAGTGGCTTTTGCTCGTATGTACAATTTCACAGCCATACCTCCTGAGCAAGAAGAAGGTAAAAATATCCACACTATCGATAGGATAACCTTAGAAAACGTATCGTTTCGCTTTATAGGTAGAAAACCTATCTTGCACCATCTTTCTTTACAAATAAACAAAGGCGAAATAGTGGCTGTTGTAGGTGAAAATGGTTGTGGTAAGAGTACGCTTGCCAATCTGTTATTGCAGTTTTACCCTCCCGATGAAGGTGTTATTTACATCAATCAGCAATACCCTTTAAACACTATTGCTACAAAGAGCTATCGCAGTAAAGTAGCCTATATTCCTCAAGAAGTAGCTATTTTCAACGGAAATGTATTGGATAATATTTTATTAGGAACTCCTTGTAAAGCAGAAGACCTCTTGGCTTTTCTTAGCGAATATGGCTTCGACACTTACTTCAATCAGTTTCCACAAGGCTTAACTACTCAGCTGGGAGAGAAAGGTGTAAATATCTCAGGCGGACAAAAACAACTTATTGCCTTTGCGCGGGCGCTGTTTAAGAAACCTCAATTGCTCATTTTAGACGAAGCTACCTCAGCAATGGATAGGCATACCGAAGCTTTTGTGCATAGGATACTCAATGAAATTAAACGCGATAGTCTTACACTCTTTATTTCTCATCGTTTGCATTCCTTACAACACTTCGCCGACCGTATTTGTATTTTAGAAAACGGCACCGTAAGTCATTCAGGCACTCACAACCACCTTATGCAAACCCAAAACTTCTACAGCGATTTCTTTCTAAGTAGTAAGCCTACCCATTAATCTCAGTTCAATATAATATATAACACTATTTTTCACCCGCCCGTCTTACTACGACCTTACATTCCCTTCGTCATTCGTCATTCGTCCCTCGTC
>NZ_KB291212.1:0-7192 GCF_000318255.2 Capnocytophaga sp. oral taxon 380 str. F0488 | reverse complement strand
ACCCCACCCATCTTACAGCCTTTTTTCATCAAAAATCCTTACTCCCCTCTTCCGAAACTCTTCGTTTCCTTCCGAATCCTCTAATACTTCTTCTAACCTGTCCGACTCGTCTGAAAAGTCCGCCCTGTCCATTGCCTTTGGTGGTATTATTGGTATTTACCTCATTTTCCACTCGCCCGTCGTGCTACGACCGCCCGTGCGGCTCGCACCTCCTTCCTAATCTAACAATATTTTTTACCAAAAAAGTGATTTTGGAACGATTTTAGCTGTATCTTTTCTTATAAAGAAATAATCAGTTATTTTTATGAAACGCTTTCTATTTGCAAGCATCGCCTGCTCCTTGCTCCTATTGGGTTGTAACAATAGCAACAATAAAAACGGAGAAACTTACCTCCCCTCTTCAGTAGGGCAAATCAACACCCTCGCCGTGGTCATCGATAACGACCTCTGGGAAGGCGCCGTAGGCGATACCATTCGCCGTTACTTCGCCGCCCCTATCGATGGGCTACCTACCGAAGAACCCATCTTTTCGTTACATCAAGTGCCCCCACAAGTATTTGAAGGCAACACCCGTAACAGTCGCAATGTGCTCATTGTGCATCGCGGTAATAAAAACGAAGCAACTATCAGCGACGATGTATACGCCAAACCACAAGTAGTATGCGAAGTACAAGGCAAACAAGTGCGCGATATAGCCTGTAAAGTCGAAGAATTTCACGACCAGTTTATCCTTGCGTTCAAGAACAACGACCTCAAAGAAACACGTCATCGTTTTAACAATGCCCTTAGCAAAGACAAACAAGTAGAACAAACCTTAGGCTTCAAATTCGTGATGCCCGCCGTGTACCAGGTGAGAAAATACGGCGACAATTTCTTCTGGATAGAACGCCCTATCAAAGGTGGTAGAGCAAGTATTATCCTTTACGAAATGCCTTTCGGAAGTATCCCTGCCGATGAAGAAGGGCGCGCTAAAACCATCGTAAAGATGCGCGATTCCATAGGCAAAAAATATATTCCAGGTCCCAAAGAAGGTATGTATATGGTTACCGAAACCTATTTGGCTCCCAGCATTAGCGAAATGAAAATAAAGGGACGAAAAACCATTGAAAGCAAAGGCTTGTGGGAAGTAAAAGATTTCGCCCTTGGAGGCCCTTATATCAATTATATTATTGAAGACAAAGCCCATAACCGCCTGGTAGTAGCCGAAGGTTTTTTATATGCCCCAGGCGTTGCTAAACGCGATATGCTCTTCGAACTCGAAGCTATTATCAAGTCAATAGAATTTAGTCGTTAGAAAAAGATTGCCAATTCAAAAAAGTTTTGTAATTTTGCACTATTATATTTCTTTGTTCAGAATTGTCCGACAAGTTTAACAATTCCGACATACCTAATTCACTAATAACTAACAACTAAAATCTAATAACTATGCTAAGTATATTTTTAGGGGTAGTAGGCCCCTGGCAAGTAGTCATCATTGTAGCCCTTATATTGTTGCTCTTTGGAGGCAAGAAAATTCCCGAATTAATGCGCGGTCTCGGCACAGGTATTCGCGAGTTCAAAGATGCTACCAAAGAGAATAACGATACCGACAAGAAAAAAGAAAATACCGAGAAATTAGAAAATTAGCAACGTTGTCGCTTTTGCGTCCCATTGCACACTCTCCTAACTCCTAAAATTCACAAATTGACAAATTGGCTCATCAACAAACTAACTTCTTGGTATAAAGTTGCGCAAAGGTCTTTGCCTTGGCGTGGCACCGCTAATCCCTATAAGGTGTGGCTCTCCGAAGTAATTTTACAGCAAACGCGCGTAGTGCAAGGTCTGCCTTACTACCAGCGTTTTATCAGTCGGTACCCTACTGTCACCGATTTAGCCAATGCCCCCGAAGAAGAAGTGCTCAAACTATGGCAGGGCTTAGGCTATTACTCGCGCGCTAAGAATCTACACCACACAGCGCAATATATCGCTACTGAATTAGGAGGTGTCTTCCCAAAAACCTATAAAGAACTTGTAAAACTCAAAGGTATAGGCGATTATACTGCAAGTGCCATAGCCTCCTTTTGTTATAACGAACCTTGTGCCGTAGTCGATGGTAATGTATACCGTGTGCTCTCTCGTCTTTTTGGTATTGCAACACCTATTAACAGTCCACAAGGTGCCAAAGAGTTCAAAGCATTAGCTTACGAATGTTTAGACAAGCACAACCCCGGCACTTATAACCAAGCCGTAATGGAGTTCGGCGCCTTGCAGTGCACTCCCCAGAGTCCCAATTGTGCAAATTGTGTATTACGTGACCACTGTTGGGCTTTTCATCATCAGCAAGTGGACGTCCTGCCCGTAAAAATCAAGAAAATCACTATCAAAAAACGCTATTTCAACTATCTCGTATGGCTCAATCCTTACGGACAAACCCTTTTGCAAAAGCGCAAAGGCAAAGATATCTGGCACGGGCTCTATGAGTTTCCTCTACTCGAAACTAACGCTCCTGCTACTACCGAAGAAATAGCCTCTTTCTTACCCTCTGCTACTGTGAGTTTGTACAACGAAATGCCTGTAATCCACAAACTCACTCACCAGCATATTTATACTTCTTTTTGGATAGTTACCACCACCGAACTCCTTGATAATAGCATACTTATCACCGACATACACAGCTATCCCGTATCAGCTCTCACTGCAAATTTCATTACCAAATTTTGGTAGTTTTAAAATTTTGTCGTACTTTTGGAGAATATTTAGATTATCAACTTTATATTTATATATCAATGAACGGAACTTTAAATAAAGTTATTCTCATAGGTCGTATGGGAGATGTTGTGAAGCTTACCTATTTCAGCGAAGGTAACTGCATCGGTCAGTTCCCCTTAGCCACTGATGATGAGTATACCAATCGCGCTACCAACGAGCGCATTAGCAGTACTGAATGGCATACTGTTATCGTACGCAACAAGCTGGCAGAACTCGTAGAGAAATACACTCACAAAGGCGACCTTATCTATGTCGAAGGGCGCATCAAAACACGTAAATGGCAAACGGAAGATGGCGTGATGCGCCAAACAACTGAAATCCACGCTTCCGATGTAACTTTTCTACCAAATCCTAAACGTGATGGGCAACCTAAACCAGCTCCTAAAACAGTTGAACCTAAGGCTCCTGAACCGCCCGTAAGCACGGAGCCTCCTTTCTAAATGTGTAACGAAATAATAATATTTTGGAAACAGAACCTTTGTCGGTACTCTCATTAATGCCTTTCTTAAACATTGACGTGGGTATCGTTATTCAATTTGCAGTGTTTATACTATTATTATTCTGCTCTGCTCTTATCTCAGGAGCTGAGGTAGCTCTCTTTTCGCTTACTCCTGCTGAGATTGAAACACTCAAAGAAGAAAAAACGCCTACCGGCAATATTATAGCCAAGCTCGCAGAGAATCCTAAAAAGCTATTGGCAACGGTACTTATCGCCAATAACTTGGTAAACATCTCTATCGTACTCCTCTTTGCCGATTTAGGAGACTTCCTCTTCGGGGGAATTACAACTCCTTGGGTACGGGCAGTACTCGATGTAGGTCTGGTTACCTTCGTGCTTTTGCTCTGCGGTGAAATTCTGCCTAAAATCTACGCCAATCGCAACAATATTTTGTTTTCACGGCGCATAGCTTACTTCATCTATTCCCTCGACACCTTCTTTACGCCCATCAGTATGCCGATGAAAAACTTTACCGTATGGATACAAAAGAATTTGGGCAAGCAGAAAAGTAATATTTCAGTAGGACAACTCTCGCAAGCCTTAGAACTTGCCTCCGAAGAAGATACCACCAACGAGGAAAAGAAGATATTAGAGGGCATTGTTTCTTTTGGCAATACCGAAACCCGCGAAGTGATGGTACCCCGTGTAGATATCTTTGCTCTCAGCGAAGAACTCTCATATCAGGAGTTGCTAAACGAAATCGTGGCGATAGGCTATTCGCGCATTCCCGTATACCACGAGAATTTAGACCATATCACAGGGGTAATTTACATCAAAGACCTATTGCCACATTTAGACAAAACTGATTTCGACTGGAATAGTGTGAAACGCAATGCTTTCTTCGTTCCCGAAAACAAGAAATTAGACGATTTGTTGAGCGAGTTTCAAGAGAAGAAGATACACCTCGCTGTTGTAGTAGATGAGTACGGTGGTACTTGTGGAGTGATTACCTTAGAGGATATCATAGAAGAGATTGTGGGAAATATCAACGATGAGTTTGACGATGAAGATGTAACACACTTCAAAATCAATAATAATGTCTTTATTTTTGAAGGAAAAACGGTTTTGAAGGACTTCTATCGCATTCTTGAATTTACTGATGAAGAAGAGGCTCTATTTGACGAAAATCGCGGTGACGCCGAAACGCTTGCAGGCTTTCTCTTAGAGATTTCGGGCAACTTTCCTCAGAAAGGAACCCCTATTCTCTTTGGTAACTATAAATTCATTGTAGAGGCTTTTGACAAGAAACGTATCAAGCAAATCAAAATCATTAGAACGAACAATCCCCAATAAATACATATGAAATATTCTAAAATAATTGACACTATATACCAATCTGTTTTATCTGCTGATAATTTAGGTAAAGTTCCTACTTATATCCCAGAATTGGCACAAGTGAACCCCGATAAGTTTGGGGTATATTTTTATAGCCTCAACAAACAATCGTATGGGATTGGTGATTGCGATGAAAAGTTTTCAGCACAGAGTATTTCTAAGGTATTAGCGCTTTCGTTGGCGTATAGTATTATAGGCGACCAACTATGGCGACGTGTAGATGTAGAACCTTCGGGCACTTCATTCAACTCATTAATACAGTTAGAAGCCGATAACGGTATTCCACGTAACCCTCTTATCAATTCAGGGGCTATTGTAGTTTGTGATATTCTCCTCTCTATCTTGGAAGATGCTGAAGCCGATTTCTTAACTTTTGTAAGAGAATTAGCTAATGATGATAGTATTAATTACTCTATATTAGTAGCCGAGTCGGAGAAATCAGTAGGATATCGCAATTTTGCCTTATGTTATTATATCAAATCATTAGGGAACATAGAGAATGACCCTATTGAGGTACTCAATTTCTACTTTAAACTCTGTTCATTAGAGCTTACTTGCAAATCGATGGCATATATCTTCTCGTTTCTTGCCAACGATGGTATCCGTATGCACGATAGAGTTCAAATACTTACTGAAACTTGTACTAAACGGGTAAACGCTTTGATGCAAACGTGCGGTTTCTATGATGAGTCGGGGGAGTTTGCTTTTAAGGTGGGACTACCAGGTAAAAGCGGTGTAGGAGGCGGTATTGTAGCTGTTTTGCCTAATCATTATAGCATTGCGGTATGGAGTCCGAAACTTAATAACAAAGGAAATTCGTATAGAGGAATGAAGTTCTTAGAAGAGTTTACCGCACAAACACATACTTCTATTTTTTAGTAATAAAATATATGTCAAAAAATTATTTCAGTACCTTTATCAAATACTTTTTTCAGGGGATACTTATCATAGGTCCGCTGAGTGCTACTATCTGGATTATCTGGTCGATATTCAAGAGTGTAGATAACCTTGTACCTGATATCTCAAAGGCTTACCCAGGGTTAGTTTTTGCTTTGGTTTTACTTGGTACTGCTATTATTGGTTTTATTGGTAGTCGACTTATTTTAGGGAAACTGTTCGTGGGACTATTAGATTATTTAGTAGCTCATATTCCCGGTGTAAAGATTATTTATTCTTCTATTAAAGATATTTTAGCTTCTTTTGTAGGTGACAAACGAAAGCTTACTAATCCGGTATGGGTAAAAGTGAATGAAACGCCCGAAATATGGCGCATTGGGTTCCTTACCCAACCTTCTATGGATTTTGCTGAACTCAGCGAAATGGTAAGTGTTTATCTTCCGCATTCGTATGCTATTTCTGGTTGGGTGATTGTTACTTCCAAAGATAACATAAAGCCTGCCGAAGGTTTCTCTTCCCAAAAAGCAATGGAGTTTGCCCTTAGTGGCGGAATCCTTTCTAATACCAATAATACCAGTAATGCCAATAATACTGGTAATAAATAGTGATTTTATATAGTAGTTTATTCTTCGTTTAAGCTATTAACATTGTGGTATTAATTACATTTTTCTTCTTCGCAGTGGCAATTATCAGTGTCTATTTCAAAAGTGCTGTGGGTAATCCCTTCGTGTGAGAGTTTGTGCTTTAACTCCGCTTTAATATTCATAAATTCTTTAAGCGTAATACACTCTTTCAGTACAATATGAGCCGTAAGAGCGTTCTGTGAGCTACTGAGCGCCCAAATATGCAAGTGATGTACACTCTCTATCATTGGGTGCTCTTCTATAAGATGCTGTATATGCTCCTTATCGATGTCGTGAGGCACTCCATCTAAGATGAGTTTTACACTTTCTTTGAGCAATCCCCAAGTGGAGAACAGAATCACAATACCTACCATAAAACTACTGATAGGGTCGGCTAAGTTCCAACCGGTAAAATATACTATTGCCCCTGAGATAATTACCCCTACCGATACCAAAGCATCGAGCATTAGGTGCAGAAAAGCTCCTTTGACATTGATATCTGTCTTCTGTCCTTTGTAGAATAGGAATGCTGAAACTGCATTGATTATCACTCCTATAAAAGCTGTAAGCATAATTGCTGAACCTACCATTTCGGGTGGATTAGCAAGACGTTCGAAGGCTTCGATAAAGATTTTTATCACAATGTACATCAGTAGTACCGCATTGATGAGCGATGCGAGAATAGATGCTTTTTTGTAGCCATAGGTATAGAGCTGCGTAGCGGTGCGGAGGGTGAGTTTCATACCAATAAGTGAAATCACTAAACTAGCAACATCGCTTAAATTATGACTTGCATCGGAGATAAGTGCTAAGGAATCGACGCGAAAGCCTACTACAAACTCAATAATTGTGTAGAGTAGATTCAACCCAATGCCTATATAGAAGGCACGATTGAGAGTACTGAGGTCAGTTACGGTGTGATGATGGTGGTCGTGACCGTGGTGATGATGGTCGTGTTGGTGGTGTGAATGTTCCATAATAATATTTTTCTATTAAAAATAAAAGGTAAAAGGTAAAATCAGTAATGACTCACAGCTGGGTGGTGTGTGAGTAAAGGGTAACAAGCGATGCAAAGATACAAATTATTTTG
>NZ_KB291211.1:34966-55808 GCF_000318255.2 Capnocytophaga sp. oral taxon 380 str. F0488 | reverse complement strand
ACTTTGCCAAAGTTTCAAACTTTGGCAAAGTTAATTCTCTCCGCTGGCACTTTTCTTGTAGCTCGCTCCTCATTTTCTCATTTTCTCATTTTCTCATTTCCTCATTTCCTCATTTCCAAATTCGTCCTACGACCTCTCTCAAAATATTTTCTTCATTATTTATTGTCAATTACTAATTATTTTGTACTTTTGCACTTTCTAACACAACAACACCAATTTTCAACAACAAAAAAATGATTAAAATCACACTACCCGACGGCTCTGTAAAAGAGTACCAAAGTGGGATTACTCCCGCCGAAATCGCAGCCTCTATCAGTGAGGGACTGGCGCGTAACGTCCTTTCTGCCAGCTTCAATGGCAAAACCATAGAAACCGTTACCCCCCTGACGACCGACGGTAGTTTAACATTATACACTTGGGATAGTCCCGAAGGTAAAAAAGCTTTCTGGCACTCCTCAGCGCACATCTTGGCACAAGCGCTCGAAGAGCTCTACCCCGGCATCAAGCTCACCATAGGTCCTGCCATCGCTAATGGTTTCTATTACGATGTCGATTTCAACGGCAAACCGATTTCCGAAAAAGATTTTCCTGCCATCGAAGCTAAATTCTTGGAAATCGCTCGTGGCAAACACCCTTTCAAAATGCGCCCTGTGAGCAAAGCCGAAGCCTTGTCGTACTATGCAGGCAAAAATGAGTACAAAACCGAACTCATCGAAGCCCTCGAAGATGGTACGATCACCTTCTGCGACCATAGTACCTTCACCGACCTTTGTCGTGGGGGGCATATCCCAAACACAGGTTTTGTAAAAGCTGTAAAAGTACTCAGCGCTGCTGGGGCTTATTGGCGTGGTGATGAGCACAACCCACAACTTACTCGTGTGTATGGTATCTCATTCCCTAAACAAAAAGAACTCACCGAATACCTCGAACTGCTTGAAGAAGCTAAAAAACGCGACCACCGCAAACTCGGTAAAGAACTTGAACTCTTTACCTTCTCTAACAAGGTAGGTCAAGGCTTACCTCTCTGGTTGCCCAAAGGAGCTGCCTTGCGCGAACGCCTCGAAGCCTTCTTGCGCAAAGCCCAAAAACAAGCCGGTTACGAGCAGGTAGTTACCCCACATATCGGTCATAAGAATTTATATGTAACCTCAGGACACTGGGATAAATACGGGAAAGATAGTTTCCAACCCATTGCCACCCCTAACGAAGGCGAGGAATATTTACTAAAACCGATGAACTGTCCGCATCACTGCGAGATATACAATTCACACCCTTGGAGTTATAAAGATTTGCCAAAGCGTTTTGCCGAGTTCGGTACAGTATATCGCTATGAACAAAGTGGCGAGTTACACGGCTTAACCCGCGTGCGTTGCTTTACCCAAGACGATGCGCACATCTTCTGTACTCCTGAACAGTTAGACGACGAGTTCAAACACGTAATCGATTTGGTGCTCTATGTTTTTGGCTCTCTTGGATTCGACAATTTTACCGCACAAGTATCGTTGCGCGACCCCGAAAACCCTACCAAGTACATCGGTAGTGATGAGAATTGGGCAAAAGCCGAAAATGCCATCATCAACGCTGCGAAAGAAAAAGGCTTGAGCTATGTAATCGAAACAGGTGAAGCCGCTTTCTATGGCCCTAAACTCGACTTTATGGTGAAAGATGCCTTAGGCAGAAGCTGGCAACTCGGTACCATTCAGGTAGATTACAACCTCCCAGAGCGTTTCGACCTTTGGTATAAAGGCGCTGATAATGAAATGCACCGCCCTGTAATGATTCACCGTGCACCTTTCGGAAGTATGGAACGTTTCGTAGCCATTTTATTGGAACACACCGCCGGAAACTTCCCATTATGGCTCAACCCGAGTCAAGCTATTGTGCTATCATTGAGTGAAAAATATGAAAATTATGCTCAAAAAGTTTTGAGATTGTTAGAAAATTCCGATATTCGCACCCTGATAGACAATCGTGCTGAAACTATGGGCAAAAAAATACGCGAAGCCGAAACCCAAAAAATCCCGTATATGCTCATTGTAGGCGAAAATGAAGAGAAAGAAGGCACCGTATCAGTGCGCAAATGCGGTGGTGAGGATTTAGGAAGTATGAGCGTAGAAGCCTTTGCTAAACTCATCAACGACGAAGTCGCTAAGTCAATTAAACAATTTGCTAATTAGCAAATTAGAATAGTGAAAGTAATTTTAAATTTAAATAGCCATCATAAAAAAAAGTAACACACCGGGCAGAGATGACAAACAACCTCATCGTATCAATCGCGACATCCGCGTTCCTGAGGTGCGTTTGGTAGGGGAAAACGTCGAAGGAGGCGTATACCCCACTCGCAAAGCATTAGAAATTGCTAATGAATTAGAACTCGATTTGGTGGAAATTTCACCAAACGCCACGCCTCCTGTTTGTAAAGTAATCGATTATAAGAAATTCCTTTATGAACAAAAAAAGCGTGAGAAAGAGATGAAAGCCAAAGCTACCAAAGTAGTAATTAAGGAAATTCGCTTCGGCCCTCAAACCGATGACCACGACTATGAGTTTAAGAAGAAACACGGCGAGAAGTTCCTCAAAGAAGGCTCCAAAGTAAAAGCCTACGTATTCTTCAAAGGTCGTTCTATCATCTATAAAGACCAAGGGGAAATTCTCCTCTTGCGCCTCGCCACCGACCTCGAAGACTATGGCAAAGTAGAACAAATGCCTAAACTCGAAGGAAAACGTATGACGATGTTCCTCGCACCCTTACCCAAGAAAAAATAATCAAAGATAAAAGGTAAGAAGTAACAGATAAGAGGTATGCAACCTTACCTCTTACCTCTTATCTCTTACCTAAAAAACGGAATTATATCAATAAAAATCTAAGCAAATGCCAAAAATTAAAACTAAATCTGGAGCTAAAAAGCGTTTCAAGCTCACCGGCTCTGGTAAAATCAAGAGAAAACACGCGTTTAAAAGCCACATCTTAACTAAGAAAGCTAAAAAACGCAAGTTAGCACTCACCCACGCTACGCTCGTTCACTCTAACGACGAAGCAAGCGTGAAGAAACAATTAGGCTTAAAATAATTGTTTAAATAGTAGGAAATTAATAACCGTGGAGTAGGTACCCCTAAGCGTTTGTTTTAAGCACAAACCACCTGCTACAAAAATTAAAAAAAAGGAATTTATGCCAAGATCAGTAAATGCTGTAGCTCGTAGAGCTCGTAGAAAAAAAATAATGAAGCAAGCCAAAGGTTTCTTTGGCCGCAGAAAAAACGTTTGGACGGTAGCCAAAAACGCTGTTGAGAAAGCAATGCAGTACGCTTATCGCGACCGCCGTAACAAGAAGAGAACCTTCCGCGCTTTGTGGATTGTGCGTATCAACGCAGGGGCTCGCTTGCACGGATTGTCTTACTCTCAATTTATGGGTAAACTTAAAGCAGCTGATATCCAGCTCAACCGTAAAGTTCTTGCCGATTTGGCAATGAACCACCCCGAAGCGTTCAAAGCTATCGTAGAAAAAGTAAAATAAACGTTTAACTAAAGATATAATTCCCTATAGAAAAAGCGACTCCTAAGGAGTCGCTTTTTTATTTTTCTTGTTACGGTCTTTCTGATATTCCACCTGCCCGTGCACTCATTTCGCCCATTTCCTTTTGTAGTCAAAGCCGGCGTTGAGTAATATTTTTTCCTTGTGCAGGTCTTCTAAATAGGCTAAATCGTTGTTGTAAAGAGGTTTGCTGAGGCATTCTACAGCTACGGGCTTGCCTTCTTTGGGCTCTAACAAAATATCGATAGTATAACCCCCAAACTCGTAGTCCATTGTGATACGCTGGTCGGGGTATTTTTCTTTAAGCTGACGGTAGGTTTGTTCTTTAAAAGCACTTTTACTTTGCTGGTCGATATCGGTGTGTTTGTGTCCGTAGAGATCGAGTTCCGATAGGATTTCACGGCGGAGAGCATCATTGCCGTCGCTTACGGCACGGGCGTAGGCAAGGTAGGCGTAGAGCACAGCGCGGCGGTTGTTAGCCCCTTCTTGCGCTAAAGCCTCTTTATAGGTGGCTAACAATTCCTCAGGTATAGAGTTGCACACGTATATCTGTTCCTTGGCGCGGGTGATAATCACGTTTAGCAGTTTGTAGCCTTTGGAGAAGTTCAGCGGACCAAAACTCTGTACGAACTTGCCGCCTTTCTTCTTGCCATAAGTTACCGATAAGATGATGATATCGCGCTCGTCACCTTGTATGTTTTCTAAGTTCTTGATAAAGAGTCCTGCTTGCTCTAAGGCGTTGATTTTCTCGCGGAAAGCCGTTTGAGTAGGGTCATTTTGCTTTTGGAGTATCTGTTTGCGTATGTAGTTGCGTTGGGTGATATTGAAGGTCGCAATCCCCACTGATGGATAACTACCGTCAGGACGAGGCTCTATTTGTGAGAGGATATGCAACACTTCGGCGGCTTCCTCACGGTTGATATGCTCATCAAAAGTGCCATTTACCTGAGTGAAATGGATAGGGATACGACTTTCGGTGCTGGGTAGCGGACGCAATCGGGCGTTGTAGAAAGCGTGGTTAGAAAAATCAATCAGATAAGGGTGTTTAGAACGATAGTGAAAATCTAAATGGTTCTTACTGAATTGGTACTCCAAAGCGTAATCCAAAAGCGACTCTATGTTCAGCATTGCGTTTTTGTAGGTGAGCACCTTGTCTTCTTCCTCGTTGTCGTCCTCATCTTCAGCACTACCGTCGAATACTTTGCTAAAGTAGTTAGACGGAGGCATTTGGTGTTCATCACCTGCGATGATAATCGTCTTGCCTTTGAGCATAGCCGGCAGGTTGTCTTCGAGTTTCAGCTGACTTGCCTCGTCGAACACCACATTGTCGAAATAGAAATTTTTGCCCTCAAATAGATTGCAACAAGCATCGGGGGTGGTGAGGATAATAGGGAAGAAACTCGTAAAGAGGTCGGTGTCTCTCATCGCTATTTGTCTCAAAGTAAGTCGGTTGTGTTTTTCACTTTTGCGTTTGTTGTAGAGGTTCGCCACAGTGAGCTCTTTGTTAGTCTCTTCAAACGTTTTTACAGCTTTGCGTTGCTGGGTATTCCAGTAGCCCTCGATAAAATCTTTTTGGGCAGAGGCGAAGTAGTGTACTTTCTTTTTAAAATCGGCGTAATCGCGCTCGTTGAAGTTTAGCGTGTCATCGGCATTTCGTTGCAAGAGCAAGGTGTAATAAGCGTAGAGGAAGGAGGCTTCCCAATGCGTTACTTTGGTAAGTGATAAAACGATGCGCTCTTGGAAGTCGTTGAGCGATTGGAAGAATGCAAACCACTCGTACTGAGCCACCAAAGGCTGTGCAGGGTCGGCTTGATAGCTGTTGTAAGTCGCCAAGCTGCGGGTGATAAAGGCTTCAAACTCGGCAAAGGTATTGCCAAAATTGACAGCGTCGAGCCAACTATCAGCTTCTATGCGGTTTTTAAGCGATTTCACTTCGCTTATGAGCTTGTCTAAATCGCCGTTTATAAACGATCGTTCGTAGTAATTCAGCAGGTCTAAGGCAGCGAAATCAGCATTGGCTTTGCTGTCGAAATTGGTTTGCGCTTGGGTGATGGCAAGAGTATACTCGGCGATAACAGTTTTGTTGAGCAATAAGTTATCCGAAATAGCAATCGACGAAAAATTGCGGTGCAAACTGAGCGCTTTAATCGCTGTACAGAGTTCTTGCAAGCGTTTTTGGGTTTTCAGCACCTGCTTTTTCTCAGCAGAAAAGAGTGCCGAGAGTTTATAGAAAAATCCTTTGGTAACCTCAGGTTGATACACAGGTGAAGTAGGGGGGAGGGTAGCGGTAATCAGCTCATACTCATTGCGATATTGCGCTAATGTGTCTAACTGTTGTATAAATTCTTCTTTGCGTTTGTGCAAGTAATAGGCTTTATAAACAGCTACCTGCTGCTGGATAACCTCCCACTGTTGTGCGTATTGTTTGAAGGCTTCAGCGAGTTGTTGTTGGGTGTTAAACAGATTGGTAGCGGTGAGTTTTTTGGGGTTAAACAGATGATTTTGAGCGTAAGGCGCATAGCGCTGATAGAGCGCCTCACCTTGTTGCCAAAGGGGTGCGAGAGAGGTGAACTCTTCATCGGTAAATTGAAAGGAAAAAGCTGAGAGGTCGAGTTCTTCTCTATTTGTTTCGTAGCGCATTAGCTCCGCCATTACATCTGTCCACGACAGTTGGTTGAGGAGCGGTTGGTTGAGTTTGTGGTGAATAGCATTGATATCTGTTGTGATTTTGCGCATTGCTTGCACTTGTTCGGCAAGGAGATTTTCGGGGAAGGCTGGTGTTTCTTTTTTAAACTCGGCATTATCAATATGGTTACGCACGGCATCTACAATAAACCTACGGTCGGCAATGGCGTCTTTTATCATTGTGCAATACTTACCCAAACCTTTGTTTTGCAAGGCGTTGTAGAGTACTTCGAGGGCAGTTTGCTTTTCACAGACTACTAATGTTTTCTGTTTGTTTTCCAAAGCATTGATAAGAATTGCCGTGAGCGTTTGGCTCTTGCCCGTACCTGGGGGACCTTGAATAAGTATTTTCTGCTGACTTTTCAGTGATTCCAAAATCGACTGTTGAGAGGGGTCGGTTTCAATAGCGCTCAGCGATTGGAATTGTTCGTTGGCTGTTGCCTGCAAAGGTACAAATTCCTTTTTCAGCGATTCGTAATCGTTGATGATGTTCTGCTTTTGGACTTCAAAGAGGGAGAGGATACCGCATTTTTCAATAAAGGCATCACCTTTGTTAGGCAAAAGTTCTTCGTACTCCGCTTTGGTTTTTAGAGGAAGAATTTCGGTATAGTTGTTCAGCAGGAAATCCAAGTTTTGGGTAACTTTCAGTTGGTTGAGGATATCCGAGCAAAGAGAGTGCAGTTCAGGTTTATCGATTTTTCCGTCTTCCAGCATCTCGTCGGGGATAGGTTTAAGGCTTACGCCCGAATCGTTTTGCAGGTGGTTGGTGAGCACCTCGTTCAGGTAGATAGGGTCGTCCTCATTGCGGCTTATCACCCACGTATTCATTTGGGTAGCAGGCTTTATCTTTACCGACCAAATTAGGATAGGCGCAGCCGTGAGTTGTCCGTCGCCCATATCGCGGCGCAACAGTATGGGGAAGCCAAAGCCGAGTGTGTTCACCCCTTTTTCGGAAGTGATAACCTCGCTTTGGAACATCAGGTTTTCGATGCTATCTACGAGTTTTTCGAGGGCGGGATTGCGTTCAAAGCTGTTGTTGCGGCTCTCGGAAGAGGTGCTACGGCGGTCTATATCAGTACTTTCGGTATCGTGAATAGAAAACGAAAAGTTGAGGTTGCGTAAGGTGAGTAAGTCGAGGATAAAGCGTTCGGGCAAGCTCTTGAAGATAGCCGAGAGACGTGCGACATCAAACTTATAGCGCGAAGCACCAGGAAGTGCATTGAGGTGCACGCCACGACGGTTACCCACTTTCAGTTTGTTTTGCAGAGCAGTAAATACTTCTTGGTTCATTTTTCAGTGCTAAAAGACGAAGTGTTTTATTTCTTGTTTTTATAGAAAATTTCAGAATGGCTACCTATTCTTTGAAGTATAATAGCCATATTTTCATCGTTTTGTTCCCAAATTAGTAACAAATCAGACTCTATATGGCATTCCCAACAACCTTTGTAATTTCCTGTTAAGAGATGTGGAAGGTTTTTCTTGGGAATACCTTCAGTTCCTTTGTACATCAGGACTTTTATAATTTCTTTTATAGCCTTTTTCTTAGCTTCCTGATTAGAGAATTTTTTGTATTCTTTTTTATAGGTAGTTGTTATAAAAATAGAATATTTAGGAATTTCTTCTTGCTCCGTATTATTCATTGTCTAAATCACTAAATAATTCATCAAGATTTTTATAACCTTTTAGTAGTCCTTCTCTAAACTCTCTTCTTCCCTCCTCAATAGCTCTTATAGTTTCCTCGTTAGGAATATACTCCTCTACGGGTTCTGCTACTACAGTAGGTTCGGCAATTACGTTGTATTTCTTGAAAAGTGATTCAAACATAGGAGCATTTTCCTTAGGAATACTCACATTATAATTAACCATTTCGTTATATTTTACAGTTCTCATATTTCTTTTTTTGGCAAAGATAATGCATAATTACCAAATCACCAAATTACTCTCCTTAGTCCTTAGCCCACTTCATTTCCTAAATTTAAATAAAAATCCTTTGTGAGCGACTTGTACGCCTCAGTATAAACCCCACGTTCCTTCTCAATAATAAGTACATCGATAGGGTAGGAGGAGAGCTCTTTTCTACTCAGTAGTAGCATACTCCGTTTTAGTTCAGCCGTAGCATTGCCTCGCGTATGAGTGATTTTCTGAGGAAAAAGACCATGACCCGACGCAAGAGCGATAAATCCTTCGGTTTCGCTATATGGCAAAATAACACTAAAAACACCCTCGTCCGACAGTAATTGGCTTACCCCTTCTAAGAGCTCCGAAAACGAAAGCGTATCAGTAAACCGAGCCGTGTTGCGCGCTTTTTCAGCTGTTTTATAATCAGCGGTATAGAAAGGCGGATTAGAGATGATAAGGTCGTACACTTCATCTATCTCCAAAGCAAATTCCTGAAACGAAGCGTGATAGCAAAACAAGCGGTCGCCCCATTGGCTCTCTTCGAAGTTCTCCGTGCATTCTATATAGGCTTTTTCGTCTATTTCTACGGCATCAATCACAACAGCGTCAGAGCGTTGAGCTAACATTAGCGACAATAAGCCCGTTCCCGCCCCAATATCCAGTATACTTTTAGGATTCTCAATAGGCGTCCACGCTCCCAATAGAACTCCATCAGTGCCTATCTTCATCGCGCTTTGTGCTTGCTTTACGCTAAATTGCTTAAACTTAAATGTCATATTCTCTTTGCTCCTTTCTCCTAGGTTATCAGTTTTTAATACACAAAAGTCGTTCTACCCCTTTTTCAACCTCTTTTTTTAATTCAAGCAAAGATACAAAATAATTACCAATCAGCAACCTCCTTCTAAATGTTTTTTTGACTTTCAGCATCGGCACCAGTCACATAGGAAATATATTCTACTCACCTACCAATAAAGCAGAATATATTACCATAGAATCTTCTTTTTATAGATTCCCACCTTTCAAAAAAGCACCTTTTATCCTATACCAATTGTCCAAGATTCGTTCAAGGTTCGTATAAGATACCTATATCATAGTATATTTTTCTTTTTGAAAATCCCTATTTTATTCTTCTTAAAAACTACCCGTGCGACTCACACCATCATTTTCTAATTTCCCAATTTTCTAATTTCCCAATTTTTTCCCTGCCTATGGCCTGAGGCCTCACATTTATCGCTTTTTCGTCGCCATTCCTAGTGCCTATGGCCTATGGCCTGAGGCCTCACATTTAATTTTCAAATTTGTATATTAAAAATTGTTTTTGTAGTTTTGCACCCTCAGTGAAGAATTATATAATAAAATAAGCATACAATGATATATTATTCTATTCTCACAATAAGCGTAGCCTACCTCATTTATATACTTGTAATGCAGGCAACTACCAACTTAAAAAGAGAAAAATCCATTGAAGAAAAACGCCAAAAATGGCAAAATGCTTTGGTAGACGAAGAAGATACCAAAGACAGAATTATGGAGCTCATCAAAAGTGAATACGGTGAGCCCACCACAAGTTCCGTCGAAAAAGGCGTATATACCGAAGGTATGCCCGACTTTTTGGTGAAAATGGCGCTCGGTAAGCCGTTAGAAGTCCAAAGTGCAGGATTCAAAGGCTCTACTACCGAACGTTGGCACTACAAAACCCTTACCCTCACATTCCAAAATAACAAACTCATCGGCTGGGAAAGCCACGATAACACCTCTCAAAAACCAAGATTATAATGTTAAAGGATTACTACGAAATATTAGGAGTTAGCCAAAAGGCTTCTGACGACCAAATACGCGACGCCTACAAAAAGCTCGCAAAAGCCTATCACCCCGATAAACATCAGGGCGACGATTTTTTTGCCGAAAAATTCAAAAGCCTACAAGAAGCTTACGCAGTCCTTTCCGACCCCGAAAGTCGTAAAGACTACGATGCCGACCTCGCCGCCGAGTTAAAAGGACAAAAGAAAACCGAAGAACCCAAAAAGCAAGCTAAAAAGAAAACCTCACAAAAAAATAGCGCCTCCTCAAAAGCTCGTACCGTAAAGGATTTGCCCTCTTTGATAGATATTTATTTCGAACAGAAAATCGCTACCGTAAAAACCCGTAAAGAGTACGACACTTTCTTAGCATCTCCCAAAAAACAGTACTCCTCTTGGGTGAAAATTGTGCTTGTAGTCCTTGTCATCATTTTAAGCACCATCTTGCTAAACCCTTCTTTCGGTCTCCTAAAAGAACTTTTGCCTTAATTAAGCTCAGTCGATAAATATAAATTAGATAATCAATAAAATTTGCGATATACACTTTGTCAAAGTGCTAAGCCTTTGATAAAGTCTATTAATGAGGCAAAAACTTAAATTTTGATTAATTTCTATAGCCCAAGCTATACTTCACTTTAACGAACGACAAAATTCAACTATCAGCAAACATAGATTTTACAGCTGTTGCCTTGGATACTTTTCGGTATCAATACGAAAACAACGAGGTATACCATCGCTTTTGTACCTTATTAAACTGCCTTCCTAATGAGGTAAACACACTTGAAAAAATACCTTTTCTTCCTATCGAATGTTTTAAAACTGAAAAAGTGTACTGCGGTCACACCACACCTCAGCAGATATTCACCAGTAGTGGTACAACAGGCGCACAAACCTCCCGACACTATGTGAAAGACCTTAGCTTGTATGAACAAAGCTTCCGTAAAGGCTTTGAACATTTCTACGGCAACGTTGAAGATTATGTAGTATTAGCTCTCCTCCCCTCGTATTTAGAGCGCACGGGCTCTTCCCTCATCACTATGGTAGCCGACCTTATTGAGCGCTCAGGTAGCCAGTACAGTGGTTTTTATCTCAACGAATACGACCGCTTAGCCCAGCGCTTACAAACCCTTGATGCTTCGGGCAAGAAAGTACTGCTCATAGGGGTATCCTTTGCGTTACTCGACCTTATAGCCGAGTATACTTTCTCTTTAAAAAATACGATTGTAATGGAAACTGGCGGAATGAAAGGTCGGCGTAAAGAACTCGTGCGCGAAGAGTTGCACGCAATGCTTTGCAAAGGCTTTGGTATCGAAATGATTCACTCCGAATACGGAATGACCGAACTGCTTTCGCAAGCCTATTCTGCTGGTAAGGGTATTTATAAGTGTGTACCTTGGCTCAAAGTCCTTATACGTGATACCAATGATGCGCTGAGCTATTTGCCTACTGGCAAAACCGGCGGACTTAACATCATCGATTTGGCTAATAGAGAATCGTGTAGTTTTATCGCTACCCAAGATTTAGGAAAGCTACACCCCGACGGTACTTTTGAAGTATTAGGACGCTTCGACAACGCCGATATCAGAGGTTGCAATTTACTCATTAGCTAATTTGCGTCGCTACACTTTGCCAAAGTTGCCTGTGCGGCTCGCACCTTTGGCAAAGTTTATTGCCCGTGCGGCTCGCACCCTGAAGACCTCAAAGCCATTGCGCTCTCAAAAGAGCAAGGAAACCTCGGTATGGTTACAAGCAATGACAATGTTTTTATAGAAATTCAATATTTTAGAAGTTCAAAACAACAACCTATATCTTGAGAATAAAATCTATAAAAATAAGAAGTATAAGATTTTTTACTCAAAAAGTCGCTTTTGCGGCTTGCCCCCTTCTCTTCGGAAAGTCTGCGAGAGCAGAGTATGTGGGGAATGGAGGTAGGCTTCTAAATGTGAACACCCTATCCGATTAACAAAAATCCTCCCTACCTATCGCTTTTACGTCGCATTCCTAGTGCCTGTGGCCTGTGGCCTAAGGCCTTACATCTAATTTCCCAATTTCCCCATTGAATCTTTCATTTTTTCAATTTCTTTTTGAGTTTCTTCTACAATTTTAGTATCTACACCTGCCTTTTCAGCACCGCGTTGTATTTCAGTTTTAATCTCATCGGTAGCATCGCGCAGTTGGCGCATTGCCTTTCCTAAACCACGCGCAATACTTGGGAGCTTATCAGCCCCAAAAAGGATTAAAACCATAAAAAGTATGAATATAATTTCTGAAAAACCCATAAAATCAATTAACAATTGATAATTAACGCTATGGCCTATGGTCTACTGCCTATGGCCTATTCACTGCAAAATTACATTTTTTTTGTCATAAAACAGCAAATATCATATTTTTTTTATACTTTTGCCCGTATGAAAAAGGTAAAATATTATTACGACCCCGATACGCTCTCGTATAAACGCATCCTCTCCCGAAAGCGTACAAAGGTGCGCAATGCTTTAATTTTTCTTACAGCTGCTGCACTCTTCGGGATTTTATTCTCTTTTATAATGATTAACTCGCGCTTGTTTTTCACCCCCCGCGAGGTGGTATTAGCACGCGAGATTAAAACCTATGAAACCAACTACCAAATCCTGAACAAAAAGATGGAATTGGCGGAAGATGTGCTTGCCGACCTTGAAGAACGCGATAATAATATGTACCGCCTTTACTTCAACGCTCCTATTATCCCCGATAGTGTTCGCAAAAGCCTCAAAGACCCTAACCGCTATAAAAACCTCGAGAAATACGGAAACTCCAAACTTGTTGCCAATACAAACAAACGCTTAGATATATTGCGAAAACAGTTGGTCGTACAGTCGAAATCGTTAGATGAGATTGCTAAACTTTCTAAGGCAAAGGAAAAATTCCTGTCTTCTATTCCTGCCATTCAGCCTATTAATAATAAAGATTTAAAGCATATGGCATCGGGTTATGGTTGGCGTATCGACCCTTTTACCAAAGCGCGTAAGTTCCATTATGGTATGGACTTCACTGCTCCCCAAGGCACTCCTGTATATGCTGCGGGCGATGGTGTAGTAGCACGTGCCGATAGCAATGCCTCAGGTTATGGTAACCACATTCGCATCGACCACGGTTATGGTTATGTAACTCTCTACGGACACCTTTCGGCTTACAATGTGCGTGCAGGACAACACGTCAAGCGTGGCGACCTCATAGGAAGGGTAGGAAGTACCGGTCGCTCAGAAGCTCCACACCTGCACTACGAAGTGATAAAGAACGGCGAACACATCAACCCGATACACTTCTATTATGGCAACCTCACCCCGAGCGAATACACCGAGATGCTACACGTTTCTACCCAAGAAAATCAATCGCTTGACTAAGATGATTGGAAATAGTATTTTGTTAATTAAACCCATATGACTCACCATAATCTTCCCCAGAATTGGGACTTCTTTATGTGCCATATCGAAGGCGTCCCAGCTTCTATACGCACCAATTTAGCCTTGTTTGAGCTTGCTCCTCTCGAGGGCTTATCGCAACGTTTACAGTTTTATATAAAAATGAAAAATCCTACCTCTGATGGATTTCCTTCAAAGGAGGAGTATCCTATCCTCTGTGATATAGAAGATGCCATAAGCGAGAAAGCCGAAGCCACAGGAGCAGTATTGGCAGGTGTGGTAAAATCCGAAGGCTTTTTAGAGCTTTGGTTTTACTGTAATAATGCGGAAGTTTTAGCACAGACTTGCGAAGAAGCATTACAAGCTTTTGAGGGATATAAATCGGGATATAATACCGCTGAAGATACCCAATGGGAAGATTATTTCGACTTCCTTTATCCTGATGAGTTTTCTTATCAAACGATGCAGAACAGAAAAGTGCTAATGCAACTTGAGAAGAAAGGGGATAAGATGGAAGTGCCTCGTGAAATCGACCATTTTATCTACTTCAAAAGTGAGGCACAACAACAAGGTTTTGCCGAGAAAGTAGCCGAAAAAGGCTATAAAGTGCGTTTGAGTGATGAGAAAACAGTAGAGGAACGGAAATCCGAAGGACATACTTTTCCTTACACCGTCGAAGCCACACGTGAGGACAGCCCGTTAGATATCAATAATATCGTATGGGAACTGATAGAGCTCGCTTCTTCTTTTGAAGGAGAATACGACGGCTGGGGCTGTGTGAATGTAACTGATAACTGATAATTTCTTAGAGAAATGGATATTGTATTACCCGATAAACTGTATTACACCATAGGAGAAATAGCAAGAGCTTTCAATGTGAATGCTTCTCTTATTCGCTTTTGGGAAAAGGAATTTTCTATTATCAGCCCGAGAAAGACGAGTTCGGGAAGCAGGAAATTCTCTCCTGATGATGTTAAGAAACTCCAGCTCATCTATCATTTGGTAAAAGAGCAAGGCTACACCCTTGAAGGGGCGCGTCAACGTCTTAAAGAAGACAAGCAGAAACCTCTTACAAACCTTGATGTGGTTACAAAGTTAGAGCGTGTAAAGCAAATGCTTATCGATATCAAAGAAAATCTTGAATAACAAAAAAGCTGTACGATGTAACTATACTCGTACAGCTTTTTTAGGAAAAAACATCAATATTAATTTGTATCTATTTCCAAAGAATCACCAGCGTTTCTTCAGAGGATAGGCGTGCGGTATTAGCTGTTGCACTTCCTCCCTTATCCGCAAAAACGACCGAAGGATTTACTCCTTTGGGGCAACGCAATGCTACTGTGGTAGCTTGTGGGCGTTTGTTAATGAGTATCGTAAGATATTGATTACCTTTTTGCATTGTATACATTTGCACTCCTTTTTGGTAAGTTTCAAACTGAAAAGGGACTGCCGCTTGCACTTCGGCGAGTAGCAAATGCGAAAGTGCTTCCCCTTTGCCACTGCGCAAAGCGCCCAACCCCAATAGCGATGGAAACCAAAAGGTCTCTCCCCTTACAAAGCGATGTCGCGTTGCCAACACACTATTTCCTTCTTGGGCAACTATTTGTCCTTGAGTATTGTAGATACTTCCTTTCCAAAGGTGGGTGGGCAGAGGTGCGTTTTGGTAATTTACACTGAAATCGGTAGGGAGGCATTTTACTTCTTTCAGCGCTCCCCCTAATACATCTTGTAGCGGAAATCCCGTGTGATGTAGGGCAAACATATTTTCGTCATAGAACGCGCTGAGTCCTTCCATTATCAGTTTGCCGCCATTGCGTACAAAGTTGTGCAGGGGTTCCCAATAACGCGATGGGAGGCTTATTTGTCCTGATAAAATAATGGTTTCACCTTTGTAAGAGGGTTTGTTCCAGTTGAACTCATCAAAGCATTGAAACTGACTATTGATACCGTTTTCAAGTAGGGTTTCGTACATTGCAAATGCCGATTTCATAGCGCCTCCCGTGTTTCTGCCCTCGTAATCATTGTTGGCATTATCATTTAGTTGAGCTTTCTTTTCTACCCAAAGTGTTTCGCGGGTATAGAGGATATGAATATTAGCTACTACAGGTTTAAATTTGCTGATATTGATTTTTCGGAGTGTTTTGGCAACTTCGGAGGCAGCAGTGAGTCGGTCGGTAGGTTGGTTTTGGAAATCTACGAGTGCCCATTCACCTGCTTCATCGCCCACAGCACGTGGGTTTAAGCACCAAAATAGGATGTGTTCAGCACCGTTGCCAATGCTCGTCCACAGCCATTGGGTGATTTCTTCTTTGGTAGGGCAGAAGGCTTTATAACCGCTATAAGTGTTGTTGCCCCCTTGCAATTCGGTTACCCAAAAAGGCAATTCGCCTGCTCCCGAACGTATGATAGCGCAATTCGCCCCCAAAGCTGTAGCATACTGATTTCTGTGAAGCATAGTGTAATGCCAACTGGGGTGAGCCGAAGCGCCTAATGAACTTAGGAAGTTGCGCCAAGCGGGGAAGTTGTATTCGGCAATATTGCTGAATATTTGGTGAGAATTGACGTGCAAATAGGCATTAGGGTCGTATTTTTTTACCTCATTGGCAATCCATTGTAGGTACCAAGTGTTGTAGTGTAGCAAGAACTGTTGAGGGGCGAAATCTACTATTTGTGGGTAGCCTTTGCTGTTGTAGGTAGTAGGTTGTAGTGTTTTGAGCCATTCACTTTTTTGGGTATTAGCAAAAGCATCATTAGGTACCCAACCTCCTGTACCAGGTTCGTTCATCAGCACCCAACCATAGAGGGCAGGAGAGGTTTTGAAATGGGTTACTACTTGCTTGATATAGGTAGCAATTTCTTGTAGATGTGACTGTGAATAAGGGTGTTTAAAGCCACCTAACGAATTGTCGGGCGCAGCGGGGAAGAGCGTGCCTACAATCTTCACATTGTACCGCTCAGCAGCTTTAAAAGCCTTGTCGAACAGCGAGAAATCCCAAGTACCGTCGGGGCGCTTCATATAGTTCTCAAACATACGAATGCGGCAACAGTTCATTTGGTGCTCGCTAAGGAGTTTGAACCAAGTATTTATCTCCTCATCGGTTTGACCAGGCTCTATGAACACCTGTGCAACAATGGGTGATACATAGGGTTGCGCTTTCACAGTGGTAGTGATGGAGGCAATCCCAAGTAATAAAAGCCATATATAACTTCTTAAAAACATACAAATACTTTTTTGGTGGTACATTTTGTGGTGCAAAGGTAAGGTGATAAAGTCTTTATCCACTTATCTTTTCTTTTAGAAAACTTATCAAATTAGTTTATACGCTTCACATTTCACTTTCTCCTTTCAAATACTCTCGCGGTGAGGCATTGTAGAACTTCTTAAACGAGCGACTGAAATTTGATAGCTCTTGGTAACCCACCTTATAGGCTACTTCCGAGATATTCAAATTACCTTGCTTCATCAGTTCGGCAGCGGCGGTCATACGTACTTGTACAATCACGTTGTAAGGGGTGGTGTTCATAATGGCTTTTACCTTTTTGAAGAGTTGGTTGGTGCTCATATTTAGGGCATCGGCAAGGGCATCAATACCAAACTCGGGGTCGCTGAGGTGTTCCATTACAATGTTGTTCACTTTATCTACAAACTCTTTTTTCCAAGGTTGTCCGATGAGTTTTTCGCGGTACACATTCAGGTCAGATGAGGAGCTGTACTGTTCCCACAGCTTCTTACGCGAAAGCAGTATATTTTCGATGCGCTTGCTGAGGATTTTAGCCGAAAAAGGTTTGGTAATATAGTCTTCTACTCCCAAACTATAGCCCTCTCCCACTTGCGATTCCTTGTCTAAGGCGGTGAGCAGAATGATAGGAATATGGTTTGTTTTTTCGTTGGCGCGCAGTTCTTTTACCATTGAAATGCCATCGCGTTTAGGCATCATAATATCCGATACGATAAGGTCGGGGATATGGGTAATAGCCAATTCTAAGCCCTCTTCGCCGTCGCGTGCCAATAGTACGTGAAAATGCTCGTTAAGGATATGTTGTATATAATCGCGCATATCGTCGTTGTCTTCCACTACCAAAATAGTCTCTTCCTTGTCGGTTGCATTTTCTTGTGGAGCTATTTCTTTTACCGCTTGGGTAGTGTCTATCTGTTGCAAGGTGATAGACGCCTCGTCGTGGAGTTGTGGCACATCTAAAATAGGCAACAATACCGTGAAGGTAGCCCCTTGTTTTTCTTCACTTTCCACCTCTATATGTCCTTGGTGTAGGTCGACAAGGTCTTTGGTGAAGGCGAGCCCTAAGCCAGCCCCCTCGTTGTGGATTTCTTTTTGGCGTTTGCCTTGCAAGAAAGCCGTAAAGAGCTGTTTTTGTTCTTCTTTGGAAATGCCAATGCCCGTATCGGCTATCTTTATTTGCAAAAACTTCTGCTGATTTTGCACCACAGTAGCAATGAGCACCGTGATTGCACCTTTTTCGGGGGTGTATTGGAAGGCATTTCCGATGAGATTGTAGAGAATTTTGTCTAATTTATCGGCATCAAAAGGCATCCACAAGCTGGGCATTGTACTCTTGATAGTGTATTGTATTTGTTTTTCTAAAGCCAGATAAGCAAAGGTTTCACTCACTCCTTTCACAAATTTCACTACATCGTCGTATTGCAAATTCAGCTCTAATTTGTTCTTTTCTAACTTTCTAAAATCGAGTAATTGGTTGATGAGGCGCATCAGTTTTTGGGCGTTGCGCAACATCATTGTATACTTATCTTTGTATTCCTTAGGAGAGTTCTCATCATCTACCATTTGGTTCAGCGGACCTACAATCAGCGAAAGCGGTGTTTTGAACTCGTGAGAGATATTAGAGAAAAAGTTGGTTTTCATCTCGTTGATTTCGTACATACGCTGGGCTTCCAATTGTGAGATACGCAGGTTCTGCTTGTCTCTTTCCTTGATGGTGTAATACTTCACGATAAGCACCAGTAACCCCACCCCCAGCAAGGCGTAGAGAATATAAGCCCAAGTTGTTCGCCAAAGCGGAGGGGCTACTATTATCTTAATTGTAGTAGGTTTTTCGCTCCACACCCCGTCGTTGTTAGTGGCTTTTACTTTGAAGATGTAAGTACCTGGGTTGAGGTTTGTATAGGTAGCAATGCGCTCGGAAGCATCGTAAATCCAATCGCTGTCGAAACCTTCAAGCATATAGGCGTATTGGTTTTTGAAAGAAGCGCGGTAGTTCAATGCCGAAAAACGGAACGATATTACTGATTGCCAATGTTTGAGGTGAATGCTTTGGGTCTCATCTATCACCTCGCTGAGCACCCCGCCTTCTTCTGGTCGTACCGATTTGTTGAATATTTGAAAATCGGAAATTACTACTTTGGGTTGGGTTTGGTTAAGGGTAAGCTGTTGAGGATAGAAAGTATTAAAACCGTCTTTTCCTCCAATGAGTAGCTCGCCGTCTTTGGCTTGTGCAAAAGCCCCTAATTGAAAGCCCGAATTTTGCAAGCCATCGTACTCGTTGAACACTTGAAACTGTTGGTTTTTTGGCGTGTATTTCAGTACTGCCGAAGGGGTACTCATCCACAGATTGCCACTGTTATCTTCTGCCAAACCGAAAATAGGGTCACCATAGTCGGTGCCTTTACGGCAAATGAGTTCAAAGCGTTCGGTTTTCTTGTCGAACTTGTGTAGCCCTCCTTTGGTGCCTATCCACAAGGTGCCGTCCTTGCTCTCGTGAATAGCCGTAATAAAGTCGTTGCTCAGGGTGTGTGTGTTGTTTTTTAGGGCTGTATAGGTGTGTTTAAGTTTTAGGTCGCGGGTGTAACAACGCAAGCCTTTTTCGGTGCCTACCCATAAAAGCAGGTCTTGGTCGCGGTGAATTACGTGGGTTTTATCTTCGGGGTAGATAATGTTTTTACTTTCAAATAGCGGGGTAAAAACACCCGTAGCGGGCTGGTAGTTGATTGCCCCTAACTCGGTAGCAAGCCAAAAGGAATGATCCCAATCTTTGGTAATTTGATAGACGTTGCGGTAGGTGTAGTTCGTACCGGTAGGCACGGGAATGGGCACCTGACTAAAACTATTGGACGAAGGGTTGTACTTAATCAGGTAATTGGCGTAGTTGCCTATCCAAATATTGCCTTCGGCATCTTCACAAAAAGCCTGATAGAGCTGGGTATTAGGGTTGTAGGACTGGTTGCTAAAAGCAGTGAGTGTTTTCCTATCGGGATTGAGTTTATCAATATGGTTTAAGCCACCTATCCAGAGGTTGCCTTTGCTGTCCTTAAAGATAGCGCGCACTTGTTTTTCCGAAAGAAAATTCTTGTACCTCACCCATTTGAATTGGGCAGGGGTAGGACTAAAATAGTAAATCCCTGAGGCGGTACTCACCCACATCAGCTGACTTTTATCTTGGTAGATGTGATTCACACTTTCATTAGCGAGTTGCGGGTTTTGCAAGTCGGTAATGGTGTGAGTGTTTTTGTTGAGAAGTTTGATGCCCTCGTTGGTCTCTATCCAAATGTTGTGCTGACCGTCATCGGCTACCGAAAGTACGTTCACATTGTGCGTACAAGGGGTCGCACCACACACCGCATAACGTTGGTAGTTTTTCGTTTTTTCATTTAAGCTATACAAACCACCGTGTGCCGATGATACCCAAACCGTGCCTTCTGGGTCTTTGTAGAGGTTGAAAATGTGCTTGCATACCTTCTCATCAGTGTCGTTTGTATGCCAATAAGGGTGTAGTTCAAATTGTTTTTCCTTGCGGTTAAAGCTATACACCCCGCCACCCCACGAACTGAGTATGAGCGTGCCATTGGTAGCTACCATACCTGTAAGGGCGTTGTTCAGGGGTTGGGTAGTACCTTTTTCTCGGATGTCGTAATGAGTAAAAACTCCTGTTTTGGGGTTGAGCATATCCAGTCCGCCGCGGTCTACGGCTATCCAAATCATACCCACCTCGTCCTCTACTATGCCCGCTACATCGTTATAGCTAAGGCTATTACTCCCTTTTTGATGTTTGTAGGTGGTGAAGATACCCGTGCGCAGGTTCAGTTTGCTGAGTCCTTCGCCTTTTAAGCCAATCCAAAGGTTGTGCTGACTGTCTTCAAACAAACACCTGATAGAGTTTCCTGCAAGGCTGTTCTTCTGGGTGCTATTGTGCTTATATACAGTGATATCATAGCCGTCAAACTTGTGCAAACCGTCATCAGTGCCTATCCATATAAAACCTTTTGAGTCCTGCAACATACTGGTAACCTCATTGCTTACCAATCCGTTGTGGGTGGTGATTTTGGATAGATACGCCCAGTCCTGCGCTGAGAGCAACACAGGAAATAACACCCATATTATGTAGAGTAGTTCCCTCATTTTCCAAATTTGCTAATTCCCAAATTTTCTAATTTACTAATTCCCTTTTCCGTCACTACATTCCCCCTTTGAGCGGAAGTTCGCGAGAGCGGAGTATGTGAGAAGGAAAATTTTTTCACCTCATTACCTTCGTCATTCGTCATTCGTCCCTCGTC
>NZ_KB291211.1:0-34946 GCF_000318255.2 Capnocytophaga sp. oral taxon 380 str. F0488 | reverse complement strand
AAGCTCTCTATAAGCTACCCCCACCCTCCTTAAAGACTTTTTTCACCAAAATTCCTCTCTACTCTCTTCCGAACTTTTCCGTTTCCTTCCGAATTCCTCAGCCCTCCCAATTTCCTCATTCTCTCATTTTCTAATTTGCTAATTTCTCTTTTCCGTCACTATATTTCCCCTTTGAACGGAAGTTCGCGAGAGCGGAGTATGTGAGAGGGGGATGTTTATACAATACTAAGAGGATATTTATACAACAATAATGACCGTCGCTTCCCTAGTGCCTATGGCCTAAGGCCTAAGGCCTCCTTATTTCCTCCCTACCTGAATGCTAAATTCGTAATGATAATACGGTTGGTTGAGCAAAAACTCTTTATGTACGCGTGGCGACCAGCTGTCGTCACCTCCTACACCCATTTGAGCCTCATCGATGTGCAAATAAGTGTGGTCTCCACGGCGCAGTTCTTGGGTTTCTTTGGATTGATTTAGCGCATCATCTGAATAGTCTTGCACGTTGAAATTAAAAAGTTTAGGCGCACTGATGTACAGTTCGGTAGTACCCGAAAGGAGTTTGAGCCAACGGGTATCGGTATGGTTGCCGTTTTCAGAAGGCATCACATAAGGGAAGTGCATATCCTTTACTGCACCGCTGTGAATACCCACAAAAGCCGATTCTTTTCTATCGGCATAAGTTTCATAAGGACCTTTGCCGTACCATTCCACTTTATTAAAACTCTTGTCGAGCGTTAGGAGCATTCCCACTCTTGCCAAAGGAGGCACAGAGGCAGGTACTTCCACATTTGTGCTGATATCTATACGTCCGTCTCCATTAATGAGGTAAGTTACTTGTTGGCTGATATTGCCCGCTTTGGTTTCAATGCGGTTGTGTGCTACTATCTTCACTTGGGTTTCCCCTATGGGCGTAGCTTTCATTTCGGTAGCTGTTACCGTAGCTTCTTTTAGTCCTGCTTTGCGCCAAGCTGAGGCATATGATTGTTCAAAACCTCCTTCGTCGTTATCGGTAGGCACACGCCAAAAAGAGGGCACCATCGCTTCTGAAAGTAAATTTTTCCCTTTATGCGTAAATTGACTTAAACCGCCTGTTTTTTTGCTGAATACAGCTGTAAAATCGTCGCCTTTTACGGTGAAGTTTGTCGCTTCGTCAGTAAAGGTTAGTTTTTTATCGGAGTTCTTGGTGAGTTCTCTCTCAACACGGTTAGGGAAAGCGAGTTGTTCTTTGGCTACTTCAAAATCTTTTGAAGCCCAAGCAGTAGCTTTTTTATTCTTAAAACGGAAGTTCATAAAGTATTCCTTGCCGTTTTGTACTAATTTTGTATCGAAAGGTATTTGTAGGGCTCTTTGGCTTTGTGGGGCGATGTTCAAGTCGTTGATTACCCCATTGGCGATAGGCTTGCCATTTTCGATAAGTTCCCATTGCAAATACACCTCATCGCTATTTACAAAGTAGTTGCTATTGCTAATGAGCACCAAACCTGTGTTGATATCAATATCCTTTACATTGAAATACTGATATACCTTTTTCAGTTCGTGCATTTCGGGTTGAGGAACGCCAGTGGCATTTACCAATCCGTCGTTCACATTCGCCTTGTCGATATGATTGATGATATTCCAATACTCTTTGCCGTTCTTATCTTTGCAACGCAACGCTTGATCTTTCCAGTCCCACGTAAAACCACCTTGGTAGCGCTCATTGGTAGCAAAAAGCTCCCAATACTTGCGGAAGTTGCCTAAGCTGTTCCCCATAGAATGGGCGTATTCGCAGATAATCACAGGACGTTTAGGGTCTTCGGTAAAGAGATTGTTTAGGTGGTTGAGCTCGGTGTACATATTAGAGATGATATCGTAATGCGAGAGCACGCCTGCATAAGCAGGATTTTTAGATTCGTAGTGTACGGGGCGCTTTTGAGGGTCGAGAGCTTTTATCGCCTCGTAAGCCGCATCGAAGTTCTTGCCCCAACCCGATTCATTCCCCATCGACCAATAGATGATACAAGGGTGGTTCTTGTCGCGAGCAACCATATTCACATTGCGCTCCACGATATCTTTTTGCCACTCAGGGCGTTCGCCTATATAGTAGCCACTCTCCCACAATCCGTGGCTCTCGATATTGGCTTCGTCTACCACATATAATCCATATTCGTCGCAGAGGGTATACCACTCAGGCTGATTGGGGTAGTGAGAGGTGCGCACCGCATTGATGTTGTGCGTTTTCATCAGGATAATATCGTCAATCATTGATTGGCGGGTGATGGTGCGACCGTTATAAGGGTCGAACTCGTGGCGGTTCACTCCTTTAAACTTCACAGGCTTGCCATTCACGAGGAGCAATCCGTTTGTTAGTTCAACTTTCCTGAACCCTACATTTTGAGTAAACGATTGTAATACTTTGCCTTTGGCGGTGAGCAAACTGAGTTCCACTTTGTAGAGGTTAGGGGTTTCGGCAGTCCATTTCAACGGATTTTTTACAGCTATTTGGGCACTAACAGTAGCTTCTTTTCCCGCAGCAATATCCGCAATAGAGGCTTTTTCACTGCCTATCACATTGCCTTTACTGTCTTTAAGGGTGGTTTGTACCACAAGGGCATCGCTTACTTTTTCGCCTAAATTCTGTACCTCTACTTGCACCTGCAAGGTAGCATCGCGGTATTGCGCATCGAGCTGAGGATAAACCGAAAAGTCACGCATACGCAACTCGGGGGTAGCAAAGAGGTATACATCGCGATAAATACCGCTGAGTCGCCAAAAGTCTTGGTCTTCTATATAACTGCCGTCCGACCAGTTTAAGACTTTTATATAGAGCTCGTTTTTGCCTTTTTTTAGGTAAGGAGTGATGTTGAACTCGGCAGGTAGCATTGCATCTTCGTGATAGCCCACTTGCTTGCCATTGATGAACAAATACATCGCCGATTGCACTCCCGCAAAGTGAATGAACACTTGTTCGCCTTTCCATTTGCTGGGCAAAGAGAATTGCGTTCTATACACTCCCGTAGGGTTGTAGTCCTTAGGGGTGTAAGGAGGGTTCATCTCAAACGGATATTTGATATTGGTAAAAACAGGAGGGTCATATTGGTTGCTTTGCAGTTGCCAATTCGAAGGCACTTTTATAGCGTCCCATTGGGTAATGCCTTTGCCCAAAAAGAAATCGGCAGGCACTTGTGAAGGGTGCTTGAAGTAAGCAAACTGCCAATTGCCATTGAGGAGTATTTTCCCAGCCGGCTCATAGTGGCTATGGCTTTTTTCGGTGTTGATACTGCTTACCGCTAAGTTTTCCCAATCGTGGGTTTGCGCTATGCTGAGGCTACTCGCCAAGGCAAGTACTGATAAGAATAAGGTACGTTGTATTCTCATAATCGTTTACTATTTTATGGTTTGTTATTCTTCTATTGTAAAATGTTGTTCGTTATTATTATCGGCAGAATGTAAGCCCACCCACAGCAAGCACTCGCTGGGCTCAGTGTCTTTTTTTCCATTGATACTGTAAAAAGCAAGAGCTTCGGAAGGCAGTTCAAAACGGACTTGTTTGCTTTCACCTGCTTTGAGAGAGATTTTCTGAAACCCTTTCAATTCCTTTACGGGGCGGCTAACACTTGCTACTAACTGTCGGGTATAGAGTTGTACCACTATTTCGCCCTCGGTTGTTCCTGTATTCTGCACAGAGGCATTTACTATAATGCTATCGTTATAGCGTTTTATACTTTTTTTATTCAGATGCACATTACTAATAGCAAAGGTAGTATAGCTGAGTCCGTAACCAAAAGGATAAAGAGGCGTAATAGAACTATCCAAATATCCTGCATTATAATGAGGGCGGTGGTCTACTTCTTCATTATTTGTATATACAGGTCGCCCTGTGCTCTTGTAGTTGTAGTAAATAGGAATTTGCCCTACACTGCGGGGGAAAGACATCGTTAAGTGCCCCGAAGGATTTACATCGCCTGCTATCACATCGGCAATGCCATTGCCCCCTTGTGTACCAGGAAACCACGCTTGCAAAATAGCTTGTACATTCTCGTTTTCCCAAGAAAGGTCGAGCGGTCGGCCGCTAAAAGTAACGATAGCTATGGGCTTGTTTATGGCTTTTAGTGCTTCAAGCAATTGGCGTTGTGCTTGAGGCAAACGAATGTCGGTGCGCACCGCCGATTCTCCTGCCCAGCTGCTCTGTTCACCTACGGCTACTAATACCCTATCGGCTTTGCGAGCTATAGCAACCGCTTCTTTGAGTTGTTCTGTTGAAATAGTTGTAAAACCACAGCCTTCGGCATAAAGAAGTTTTACGTTTGTACCCTTGTATTTCTCGGTAAGCCCTGTGAGTAAACTCACGCTTTGTTTGCCGTCGCCTAAGCACGTCCAACTGCCGTTGATATCACTTGTGTTGTTCATCATAGGCCCTATTACAGCAATCGTTTTACCGCTATCTTTTTTGATGGGTAATACTTCAGCTTCATTTTTCAAGAGTACTACTGAGGAAGCAACAGCTTGTCGCGCTACTTTCAGATATTCCTCAGTAAAAGTATTTTCTTTGGCACGGGTTTCATCTAAGTATCGGTAGGGGTCATCAAAAAGGCCTAAAAGGAACTTCATTTCCAATATATGCCTTACTGCTTTATCAATTTGAGCTTCGGTTACTTTGCCTTCTTTCACTAAGGCACTAAGGTATTTAATAAAGGTTGCCCCATTCATATCCATTTCTATTCCTGCATTGGCTGAGAGGTTTGCCGCTTGTTTATCATCTTTGGCTACCCCGTGTCGCACCAACTCGTTAATACCTGTGTAATCACTCACTAACAAGCCGTTAAAACCCCATTCTTTGCGGAGTACCTCAGTAAGCAACCACTTGTCGGCGGTGGCAGGCACTCCGTTTATCTCGTTCAAAGAAGCCATTATACTGCCTACCCCTGCGTTTAGGGTCGCCTCATAAGGAGGTAAATATACATTGCGCAAGGTGTGCATAGAGAGTTCAGCTGTATTATAGTCCTTGCCTGATTCGGCAGCTCCATAGCCGGCAAAGTGTTTACCACAAGCTAAAAGCGTGTGAGGGCTACTCAACATTTGCCAATTGTCTCCCCCTTGAAATCCTTTTACGCGCGCTTCGGCAATGAGACTTCCTAAATAAGGGTCTTCGCCTGCGCCTTCCATTGCGCGCCCCCAACGAGCATCGCGGGTAATATCTACCATAGGGGCAAACGTCCAGTTGATACCATCGGCACTAGCTTCACGGGCAGCGAGTTCAGCTGTTTTGCGCATCAATGCCAAATCCCACGAGCAAGACTCAGCTAACGGAATGGGAAAGATAGTTTTATAACCGTGTATCACATCTTGACCAAAGAGAATAGGAATACCCAAACGCGTTTGTTCTACCGCTATTTTTTGCAATTTTCGTATACCTGCAACCGAAGTAGCGTTAAAAATACTTCCTACCAAGCCTTTTTCGAGGTAAGGTTGGTACTTATCAGCCATTACAGGGCCTGTAACCGACCAATCGGCTGAGAATTGCGTCATTTGTCCGATTTTTTCTTCAAGAGTCATCAAACGCAGTACCGAATCTACGCGCTGTTCTATGTGTTTATCGCCACTGAAACTCTTTTGGGTGAATTTTTCATTATCAGATTTTAGGATAGCGGGTGTTGCGCAACCTATCATAAGTAACGAAATAAGCGTTTTAAAGATGTGTTTGCTATATCTCATAGATACATTAACGTTTTTATAAAAAACACCTTCCTGCCTGTACCCTTCCCTTGAAATGAGAATTACATATTGCTTTGTTCTTACAATTTTGCCCTTTGCTCATCTATCAGGGCAATAAGAAAACTAAGGAAAGAAGACAGGAAGATGCTATGGGTTTTCTAATACCACTACTATCGAACGCTTGAAGGCTGGAATCAATGCCTTTCCGTCATACATAGGCATATGTCGTTCCCATTTATCTGTCCAAGGGTCGTAAACACTGTAATGAGTATATTTTATATTTATAAGGTTGAGTGGTATTTCAAAATCTCGTTTCATTTGGGCAGGACGCCCCTCACGCAACTCTGTTTTCCAATTGTTAGTTAGGTCTCTGCACCACAATATCGTTTTTGTTTTGCCTTTTAGTCCGTAACAGGCTACGGTATTTCTTTTGAAAAAGAAGGGTTGCATCGCTTCTTTCACGGGGTCAATTCCTTCAATAGCGTTTTTGAAACGCCCAAAGTGATACCACAGTTGGTTAGGCTCGATATAATGATCCCAATGCCAAGTATTGCCCGAACCTGCACTACCTCCAAAGAAAGGGGCAAAGATAAAATCGTGTAATAAAATGCCCTCTGTGTCTTTCGGATAAAGCGACGAAGGTCCTGCGTGGTTGGGGTTTACAGCTCCTATCTCATTGATGATAACAGGCTTGGGGTCGTTTTTGGTAAATGTCAAGCCCATAGCTACGGCATCGGTTGCTAAAGCACTCACAGCTCCTTTCACTATCGGGTATTGATGCCACTTGTCGCCCTCGTCTAAATAACGGTGAATGCTCAAAAACTCGTTGTCAGGTATTACTGCTAACTTCTTGTAGTAGTCGTCCATATAAGAGGCGTGCATACTGCCTAAGGTTTGGGTAACCAACTGATTAGGGCATAACTTTTTCACTTTACCGAGCATCTCTTCGGTAAAAGGAAGCCACTCTGCTTCGGGTACTGCTGAATCCATTTCGTTCCACAGCTCCCAGCCATATACATACGGGTGGTTTTGGCACTTTTGAGCAAGTGCTTTGAGGCGTTTTAAGTAGGATTTTTTGCCTTTTTTAGTACTTACATACTCGCTTACATTCTTGAACTTGGTAGCTAGTGAATAGCTGTTACACCAAGAAGCATCAGGTGAGATGTTATTAGAGATAGTACGCAAGTGATGCAGGGTGAATTTAAGGTAAATATGATACTTTTCTGCAAGTTGTAGCAACTGTTCTATACGCGCTAACTTCTCGGGATTGTATTTTCCTTCCCTTTGGTCTTCTATTTCTAAGAACTCAGTACTTATCCAGATGCGCATTGCATTTCCGCCATTCTCGGCAAAGTGTTTAAAGTACTTTTCTACCTCTTCAAAATTATGCGATGGTAGATAATTGGTGCTAATAGGAATCCACGTCGCACCGTTTTTTTCAAAATAGCGCGGGTGGGTTTTGCTTACCGTTATATTTGCTTGTGCCAAACATAGCGGACTGCTTAGGCAAAGCATTAAAAACAAAGCGTTTCTTAGTGTTTTATGTAGGGTTATGTTCATTTTAAATCAAGTAATAGGTAACAAGTTTTAAAAACGTTTTTGTTTTCATATGTAATAGTCTTTTTTATTACTTATTGTTGTATGAGAGTCGTTTTATAATACTTCTATTTTAGTTAAAGTAATATGATTATAACTATAATTTGCTGGGTGAATCCACTTTTTACAAAGAGTTTTTACCTCTCCTTGAATTTTTACTTTTATAGTAGTGCCCTCTTCCTTATATTTTAAATCTCTTATTTTTTGAGGTAAAATATCCTCATTGCAAACTATAAAAAAATGAAACCCCTTGCCTATCCAAAATGTATTAGGATAATAAGTATTTTGATTGTTTGCATAACTTATTTCTTCTTCAAGAGATTCTTTAATAGTCCAAACAGTAGGACTATTGCACCCACAATCTTCTTGTGGAGGAGTCTCTTTTTTTGAGCAACCGCACCCCACTATTGCCAATAACAGTAGTGCTAAAAACGTTTTTGTTTCCATAATGCTTTATTTTTATAAGTGATGTTTTTATTTGTCTTACGAAATTCAATCGTACAGAAAGCAGGCAGGTTCTTCTGATGAGCCTCTCAGAGTCCCTCCAATAAATCTGCTGATAATCCCGTGTGACTCACACCCTCATTTGCTCATTTCCAAATTTCCTAATTCTCTAATTTTCCCACCTGTCTTGCTACGACCTCGTGCCTAAATATCTTTGTTCACTTCAAGAGGCAACACTTCTACGGTTACAGTAGCGTTTTCAGGTAGTTTTTGTACTACCGCACCGTAGTATAACACTACTGGTTCAAATAGTCCAAGTAAGTCGAGGTCTACTGTAAGCACGTAGCTATTATTGTTTTTCTTGCTAAACCTACATTTCGCCTGTGCCATTTCAGAAAGCCCTTTTCTTCCTATGATAAGAGTCTGAGTACCGAAATCAATATCCTTAAATTCCTTTATAGTACTGAGGTCAGTATTAGGAAAGAGCGCTTGTAGGGCTTCTTTATTTTGGACAACTCGGTAACCATCTTGGGTAAGGGCAAAATTCACAAAACTATGCTCAGGAGTATTTTCTACAGTCGCAAAACTCTTAACCATTACAGCCTCAGGAAATGTTGTTTTCTCTTCTGTTTTAGAACAACCACAAGCTGTTATCACCAATAACAACATTGCCAAAAATGCTTTTGTCTTCATATATAATTGTTTTTAAGATTACTTACTGTTCATTTCAATTCCTGCACCAAAACATTTTCTATTATAAAAATATTCTTTGGCAGAAAGTCTTCTTTCGGGATTATCGGCAACAACCGAGTATGTATATAAGGAGATGTTTTCACCACATTACCTTCATCTTTTCCATCACTACATTTCCCCTTTTTCGTTATACTCCCCCTAGTGCCTATGGACTAAGTCCTAGTTCCCCTCTTCCTCTTTCTTTCGCCTCGAAACCCCGTTTTTACCATTTTTTGCGTCGCTGTATTATGCTATTAATCAATCATTATATACCCTTCCTATACCAATCGTCCAAGATTCGTATAATTTCCTATAAGCTCTCTATAAGCTAACCTCACCCTTCTCATAGCCCTTTTTCATCAAAAAGTCTCTTAGTCTCCTTCTGAAAATCTTCGTTTCCTTCCGAAAATCCTAACCAGTCCGATTTGTCCTACAAGTTATACCTGTCAACCCTCCTTTTTTATCACTACCCATTTTCTAATTCTCTCATTTTATAATCTGCTAATTCACACCACAAAGTTATAAAATATTTGTCAATACAGCAATATGCTCTCTCTCTTTTCACTCTAAGTCAGTTTTTCCCTTTATTTATTTTTCGTTCAAGCTTTAACTTACTTTTTACTGACATACTCAGCTGTGAACCCTCGCAGGCTTTACCTTTTACCTTAATTCATTCTCACCACCGCCTCTTTCAGTCCGTTACTTGTAGCGCGTAGTTGTACCTTTCCGTCTTTTTCACCTGAGCGGATAATCACTTGGCATTTGCCATTGAAAAGTTTGCGCTCTACACGCTCTCCTTCGGCAAAAGTATCTTTCTCGTGCGAACTGGGGTCGCCGTTTCCTACTCCTATAATGCGAGCATCTCCTGTAAGCTGAAACTGTATAAGGGCATCGGCATTGGGTACTTCACGTCCTTTTTTATCTACTACACTCACGTTCACTATTACGGCATCTTGCTTACCGGCTTTCAGTTGTGTTTTATGAGGAGAAAGCACAATCGCAAAAGGTTTTTCGGTAGTAGTTATTTCGGAGGTAATCCGCTTCCCATTCTTAGTGCCTACCGCTTTCAGCGTACCTTTTTCGTAGGGTACTTCCCAATATAAGTGTCCAAAAGCAGGTATTTTTTGTTTGCCGAGCGTCTTTCCGTTCAAGAAAAGTTCCACTTCTTCGGCATTGCTATATACCCACACTTTTACCACAGTGTTTTGGGGCAGGTTCAGATTCCAATGAGGGGCTATGTGCAATACAGGCGATTCGCTCCAATGGGCTTTGTAGTAGTAATACACGTTCTTAGGGAAACCACACACGTCCATTACCCCAAAATGCGAACTGATATTAGGCCACGCAAAGGGGGTAGGCTCTCCGCGATAGTCGAAGCCCGTCCATACGAAACCTCCCATAAAACGAGGGTCGTTAGCAGTCGTGCTGTACCATTGCTGTGCTTGTGATGCCCAACTGGGGTAACTCTTGTCTTGGTCGAGCAGGTAAGCGCGTAGGGTATCGGCTACAAAATGACCACTGTACCCCCCGGCTTTGTCGAGCACTATTTCCGGCAGATACACCCCTCGAGTACCCACGGTGCTGGCTACTTCGGTACCAATGATAGGTTGATTGGGGTGCGCTTTCTCATAATCGGTAAGACCATAGAGGTTGTAATTGAAGCCTCGTACGGGTATGGCAGCACTCACCCCTTCATTTTCATTACCTACGTTGGCGCCATAAGTGCTCACGCGTGAAGGGTCTAAATGCTGTTGTAAACTCACCAACGTACGAGCGATGCGCTCACCAGTTTCGGTACTTTGTATTTTTTCTTCTTCATTCCCGATACACCACATAAAGACGCTAGCGTGATTGCGGTCGCGCTTGATAAGGTCTTCAAATTGTTGGCGGTATTCTCGCCCGCTGTTTAAGAGTCGGGTTTCGTCCATCACTAATAAACCCAAACTGTCGCAGGCTTGTAGCACGGCAGGGCTATGAGGGTGATGGGCAGTGCGGTAGGCATTGGCACCCATCGCTTTGAGTAACCCGATACGATAATACTGCAATTCGTCTAATAGTGCAGTACCTACGCCGGCGTGGTCTTGATGTACGCACACGCCTTTTATTTTCATTTTTTTGCCGTTGAGGTAAAAGCCGTCAGATTGATAACTAAAAGTGCGCACCCCAAAGCGGGTGTGAATAAGGTCGGTGGTCTTTCCGTTGGAAATGATTTTCGTTGTTAAGGTGTACAGATAGGGGTGCTCAGTGTCCCAAAGCTGTGCATTAGGAATGTTAAGGTTACTCTTTACAGTTACTTTTTCATTAGGGGCAAAAGTAGTATTTGCAGATTTGTGAGTAGCTATTACTTTCTTTTCACGGTTAAGAATACTCCATTCCACCTGAAAAGTTTGCGGACTTGTCTCTCGGTTATAAACAGTAGCTTCGGCGTGCATTTCGGCTTGTTTGCCAATGCTTTTGGTATAGATAAAAACCTCTTCGGGGGAAGAGTGAACAGGGCTGTAAGAGTTCAGCCACACGTGCCGATAGATACCTGCGCCTTCGTAGAACCAACCTTCGTTTTGGGTAGCGTCTACCCTTACGGTAATCACGTTGGGTTTGCCAAAATGCACCAAATCGGTAATATCGTACTTTACTCCTGTATACCCGCTGAGATGATGCCCTACATAAATGCCATTTACCCAACACCGACTGTCCCTAAAAATACCGTCGAATTGCAGTTCGATGCGTTTGCCAGCTTCTGTCTTGCTGAGATCAAAGGTTTTTCTATACCAACCGATACTATGCTCGGGGAAGGTACTGCCTAAGGCTTTATATCCGTGTGACCAATCACCTTTTTCACTGAAAGGGAGAGTTACTGCCCAATCGTGAGGGAGGTCTACGGTTTGCCACGCGCCATCGTCGTAGTCTATGCTCGAAAAGTTAATGCCTTTGGAAAGTGTTTTTGAGAAGTCGTTATATACACGGTAGTACAAATCTTTAGTAGGGTCGGTAGCGTGCCCTAAACTGAATTTCCAACCGTTATCTAACAATATATGCTCCCTAATGGCTTGCCCATAGATGGGGTGAGCAAGCCATAGGAGCATACCGATGAGAAAGGGAAGAAACTTGTATGGATATCTCATTTACTTTTTAGGTACATATTTGTATACCTTTACCCAATCTACTTGTAGTTTGAGTTGTTTGGTAAAAGGTTTGTTAATGTCTTTTTCTGTTTGGAAGCATAAATGGTGAGGTGCTTTAGCCATTGCTACAGGATCTTTAAGAGTCCATTCGAGTTTACCGTCGATGTAAATCTTTATGTACTCAGGCGCCCATTCCATTGCCACAATATGCCAATCACTTTTGTTGTAGTGGAAGCTCTTTTGGTACTGTTGGTCTTTGCCAGATACTGCGTAATGGATATAGGTATTCCAAGCGTTGTCCTCGTGATTTGTTTCATAGATGTCGTTTTCGCCATCGTCAGGCCATTTTTCACTCTCAGGCCAAGTAAGTCCTAAACCGCTGGAAGACTTATTAGGATCTTCGTCCATACGTATTCTGAACTCAAACTTGCCGTATTTGTAGTTCTTCTTATGAGCTATTCCACCTGTTATAAACATTCCTTCACGTTTATAATCTCTGTCGATAAGGCAATTCAAGAAGCCGTCTTTCACTTCTATGGCATAGGTACGGCGCGTATTCTCAGGTTTGAGTTTACCTTCTTTTTCGAGGTATTCATTGTCATACACAGCCCAATTATCTGTGTTTAAGGCATTGCCATCGAAGTTGTCTTGGAAGTCTAACACCCATTCAGTAGGGGTTTCAGGCATAGGGTTGTCTTCAATAGGAGCGTCTCCTCCCGATTTGTTACAGGCAGTAAGCCCGCACAATAACATTGTAATAAAACTAAAGGTTGTTGCGTTTTTCATATGTTTTTTAATTATCTATTTAATAAATTCATTTAAGGTGCTTTTTTAATAAAGATATCTGAAAAAGTCAAGTCTTCGTAATTGTTATCCCAGCTACCTATCTTTATCACAAAGTATAGCTTACCCGTTTTAGTAGCTGTGTAAGTCTTTTCCCCTGAAGCTAATTCCGACATCAGTCCGCTTTTAGGTGTTTTAATTTCTCCCGATAGGTCAAACACCTTACCGTCGTTGAAATCTTTGCCTTCTTCTGGTTCCCACTGACTTATATACACTTGTATCCAGCCCCACGCTTTGCCTTTGGCGGTGAGTGTCATATCGTAAGTATAAGTTTCACCTCCGCTTACTTCAATAGGCTGATAAATTACGTGGTTGAACATCTTTCCTTCGGTGCCCGAAGTGTAATGAATATTACCGTCGGTAATGGTGATATCAGCTTTTTCTGAAAGACCTCCATTGATGCCTTGCAACAGTATTTTCCAAGCGTCTTTTTTGATGTTAGTCTCTACCGGAGGTTTAGGAGGCTTAGGACTATTATCTTTCTTGAATACGATATCAGAGAGGGCTAAATTCTCAAAGTTGTTATCCCAGCTACCTATCTTTATTACAAAGTATAGCGTACCGGTTTTACCAGCGGTATAGGTTTTTTGGTCTTGGATAGCTGAAAGCTCGGCAAATGAACCACTCATAGGAGAGGTGATGTTGTTTTGGAGTTCTAATACTTTGCCATCGCCGAAGTCTTTGCCTTCTTCGGGTTCGTGTTCACTCACATACGCTTGTATCCAACCCCACGCTTTTCCTTTGATTTCCACGTGCATATCGTAAGTGTAAGTCTGTCCTTTTTCTACGTTTACTGGTTGATAAATCACGTGGTTGAACTTACCACCCACTTTACCAGATGAGTAATGTATATTACCCTCAACGATATTAATCTTAGCATCGGCTGTAATTTTTCCGTCTATACTTTGTTTTAGCACCTTCCAAGCATCTTTTTTTATCATATTTTCCACAGGAGGCTTAGGAGGTTCAGGTGGAGTAGGCAAGAACTTCGCCCCGTCAATCACAACAATAGTAGTCGCTTTGTTTTGGAGGATTCTCTCATTGCCATAAATGCTTACTGCCAAAGCGATGCGATTCTTGTAGTAATCGGGGTGGTCGGTAAGGAGCTTTTGCACATCTACGTCCAAGTAAAACGATTCTTCACTTTTACCAGAGGCAACGCTTACGCTTTCAGGCAATGTGTAAGAGCCTTCGGGTAGTACTACAGCCGGTTTTTTCTCGTCGTTTTTGTACTTTTCTACATAAGCATTAGTAGCTTGTGCATCAACTTTTACTTTTACAGCAAAGCCATCGGTAGAGAGACCAGAGTTCTTCACGCCGAGCACTATTTTCAATTTCTTGGTAGTCTCGTCGAAAGTGTAGTTTTCGGAGTTTCCGCCGAAAGGCACATTGTATTCATTACCTCCGTTGTTCAACGAGGCTTGTGGCATATAGATATTGTTTATACCAGGGTCTTCAAAAACATCGTCTTTTTTACAAGCGATGAAGGCTACGAATAGGAGTAGCAATAATGTAATGTTTTTTGTTTTCATATATAAGAGATTGTCCTCACCCCCTCCTTCTCCCCCTCCCCGAAGGGAAGGGGGAGGGAATCCGCAAAAGCGATGAGGTTTTATACTAATTATTTATATTCTTTTTTTCAGCTTGTCCCCTTCGGTGGTTCGAGGGCTAATTGCCCGTGTGGCTCACACTACCAACCTGGGTTTTGTTTTACAATTCCGTTAGATTTATTGATTTCGCTATGAGGAATAGGGTAGAAGTACATCTTTTCGGTAAAAGTGCGCTTTTCTACTTCTTTTACTTGATAGCTAAAATGATTGCCGTTTTTGGTAGCTTGCACTCCCCTAAGTGGCTCATTGAGCACGGTAGTAGCGTCTTTCCAACGGCGCAAATCCCAATAGCGGTGTTCTTCAAAGGCGAGTTCTATACGGCGTTCGTGTTTTACTTTTTCTCTGAACTCCTCTTTTGATGCTGTAGTAATCGCAGGCATTTCCACCCCCGTTCTGCCTCTCACCAAATTGATAGCCTCTTTGGCAGTGAGTGCATAACCGTTGTTAGTATTGGGTCCGTAGGCTTCGTTCATCGCCTCGGCATAGTTGAGGTAAATTTCAGCTAAACGGAAAACTACCCAAGAGCGGAGTCTTTTCTCGTCTTGCACTAAATCAAGATTGTCGTTCAAAAACTTTTTGAGGTAGTATCCTGTGCGTGAAGCGTTTTTGGCGTTGTAGTTATCAGCGCCACCTGCGTATATTTCTATTGTGCGTCCGTTCCACTGACTGTTGTTGGTTACTATCGTATAGCCGAGTCGAGGGTCGCGGTTGGCGTATATATCATTAGGGTCGGGGGTACCTTTGTACTCATAAGCACTCACCAAATTATGCGAAGGCGTGATGCCGCTGTTGCCTCCTGCCGTACCAATGGGGTAGTTTTTCCTTTCCAAATCATTGGTGGCACTTTGGCGAATCGCAAAAATGGTTTCAGAGCTTTTCGCGCTTCTGTCGCCAAGAAACAAATCGCGGTAGCTATTGTCGAGGCTGTAGAGATTTAAGCTGAGGAGCTCATTAGCCGCACTGGCAGCTGCTTTCCACTTGTTTACATCGTTAGTGGGGTTGTACAACGGACTCGCCGCATAAAGCAACACTCTGGATTTGAGGGCTAAGGCAGCTCCTTTGGTAATACGCCCGTCCAAGCCAATATCAAAATCTCTTCCCCAATTGGTAATCAAGCTATCTTTGGAAGCATCGATTTCACTCACGATATAGTTCACTACCTCGTCCACTGTATTGCGAGGTAAATGCGTGTTACTATCGGCGGAAAGCGTTGTTTTTACAAGAGGCACCCCTCCATAGCGTTTCAGTAGTTCAAAATAGAAATAAGCTCGCAACACGCGGTTTTCAAAGCGCAAAGCCCTTATGCTCTTTACATCGCGATTGTAGTTATTGATGTCGTTTTGAGTGATAAGGTTGCGGTTCTGCTTTAAGAAAGAAGCATAGTTAGGGAATTTTTCCAAGAAATAAGTAGCCGCTTGTATGCCTTCATAGTTGTAAGCATACGTATTATCGGGGTTGTTGGTGCTATTCCAGCTTCCTTCGTTAAAAACTTGAGTGTTTGAAGGCGAAAGTGTATATTCAGCCTCGTCGCTCACTGCCGCAAACAGATTGCCATCGATGGCATCAAAGCGGTTTTGCAAACGCGTATAGGCAGCATAACCAAAGTCGTACAACACTTGGTAATTGGTTTTTATCTGCTCGTCGGTATCGTAAATATCTTCTTTGGTGTCTAACACATTACACCCGATGAGTGTACTCATCAGCGCAATGCAGCTCACTGCAAAGATTGTTCTGCTCGGTTTATTACTCTTTAACATAGCGATATATTTTCGGTAGTTCATTTGTTTAAAACTTTAAAGACACCCCCATAGTAACCGATTTGAGGGCAGGGTAACCTGATAGTACTTCGGGGTCTAAGTCATAATCGGTAAGCAGTGATGAGAAAGTAAACGGATTGGCGGCATTCACGTAAATGCGCAATTTGCTAACGCCTATCTCGTCGAGCATTCGTTTAGGAACGCTGTAACCTACCTCTATGTAGCGTACTCTTAGGTAATTAGCTTTCTTTATCCACAAGGTGGAAGGCTGGGTGTTATTGTTGTTGCTCAATAACGACAAACGTGGGTACTGTGCGCTGCTACGGGTATCGATGCCTTGTGCAGGATAGTAAGCCCAGCGGTTTTTGGCGATAGCATACACATTGCCGTTGTTCTCGAAAGCAACCGTTTTTTGGCGTGCATCGTCTAATAAATTCACCTCTCTGCCTTGTACTCCTTGCACGAGCACTCCAAGGTCAAATCCTTCGTAACCGAGGTTGATTGTACCAGCATAAGTGAGTGTAGGGAGGTAGCTTTTGCCTATTTCGGTTTTATCGGCAGGGTCTATACGGTTGTCGCCATTTAGGTCGCGGTATTTCACATCACCAGGGGCAACGTTTCCAAAGGAAGGTTTAGGGAGTGAAGGTAGCAGATTGCCATTGCTGTCAAAATCGTTTATGTCGTAAAATCCAGCAGCTTCATAGCCAAAGCGTGTGCCGATAGGTCGGCCTGTTTGAGCTGAACTCTCGCTACTAGCATCGTACTCAGCCATATAGTCTATTTTGTTTTTAGCATACGAAGCATTAGCGCCTATACTGTAAGTGAGTTTTCCTGCTGCATTGCTGTAAAGCGTACTCACTTCAAAACCTCGGTTAGTTACCTTTCCTATATTTTTATAGGGAGGGGTAGCCCCAAAGACACTTGAAATACTGTAATCAGGGGTGATAATACCCTCGTGTTTGTTGAGGAAAGCATCTATCATCACGTCCCATTTGTTGAAGAATTTAGCTTCCACGCCTATGTTGTACTTATAGGCTTTTTCGGCAAATATACGCTCATTAGGCACGTATTTTAGTCCGATAGCACTATGCCACGACGGGTCGTCGTTTCCTGTGGCAAAACCGCCTCCTCCGTAAGAACCGTAATAGCGTTCGTATAAGTAGCGACCTTCGTTGTACACATCGTTACCCGTAGTACCTACTGAAGCACGCAATTTCAACCGATTGATATTGGCATTCGCCGAAGGGTGTTGCTCATTGAAAACCTGATAGGCTGCTGAAAGAGCGTGATAAAAACCAAAGCGATTACCTTTCTTGTAGTTATCCGAGCCACCAAAGGCAAAACCAAATTCAGCTGATACGCGTTTGTTCCAATCGTAGAACACACGTCCGCCGATATTCTGATAAGCGTAGTTGTTGTTCAAACCCGCTTTTCCGTTGAGATTGTCGTCTATATTATAAACGTATTGAAGGTAATTTACCGCTGTTTGGAAAGTGTTTTGTCCAAACTCACGGGCATAACCTGCACCCAACAGAAACTGCAAACGGTTCCATTGGTTGGTACCCCAGTCGTCGTCTACTTTGTAGTTGCTATCGCGATGAGTGGTTTGTGCTGCCCCATTGAACATACGAGTGTAATCTCTACTTACAATGCGTGTGCCTCGTGTCCACGAACTGAGCGATACGCCTTGTTGTATGTATAAACCAGGGGTGATGAAGTCTAATTTCTCTTTTAGGTTGAAATTAGCCCCTAAAGTGCGGTCGTGTAGGGTTTTGATACCTAAGGCTCGGATAGAAGCGTAAGGGTTATCGGGGTGGATGGCTGTACCAGGGAATGAGCCATTAGGGTTTTGTGCCGGATAAATGATATTAGGGTAGCTCGCCAAGTTTTGCCAGAGCTTATACTCGTTGTAATTAGGCGATTTACGGTCTTCTATACGCCCGTTGATATTTACATTACCTTCAAATATTTTGAGCATACTGAAGTCTAAATTTGCCTTTACGAGATATTGGTCGAACCTTCCGCTGGAATGCGAATCGTCGTTCTTAGAGGCGTACAAACCACTGTTGCCAGCGTGCCCTAATAGCACAAAATACTTGGTAGTAGCCGAGCCTCCGCGTATGCTCACATCTTGCCTATCAAACAAAGCCGACTTTTTGAGCACTTTGTCATACCAATCGGTGTTGTATTTCACATCGTTAGGGATATTGTAAAAGCTCGTCCAAGCACCTGCATCGTTACTGTAAGCTTCGTTGTATAGCTGAGCATACTCGGTAGCCGATAGCGGTTTGCTCAGTACCGTAGGCATTTGCACGCCTGTTTGGAAATCTACCCCTATTACGGGCTTGCCTTCTGTACCGCGTTTGGTGGTAATCCACACGATGCCGTGCGCGCCTTTCATACCAAATGGTGCTAAGGCAGCTGCATCTTTCAAAACCGTAATCGATTCGATTTCGGAAGGTGATAGCAGTATAAAATCACTTTGGTAACCATCGATAAAATAGGTAACCGAAGGGTAGTTGTAAGAACCCAACCCGCGGATATTTAGGCTGGCATTGTCCATTCCTCCCCCTTGCAATACAGTGAGCCCAGGTAGCAACCCAAACAAACTGTTGGTAAAGTTAGTTGTGGGCATTTTTAAGAGTTGTTCTCCTTTTACTGATGAGGTAGAAAGCGTAGACAATTCTTCGGGTACGTTCAGAGGGCTTTGTGCCTGCACAGCACCTGCCCAAAGCATACAGCCCACAAGGCTACAAAATAATATGTTATGTTTATATTTCATTTCAGTTGTTTTATTAATTGGTTATTAGTACCCTGGGTTTTGTATCAAGTAGCCTTTGTTCACTTCCGATTGAGGGAAAGGCTCTAAATACTGACTGTTGTCCCAATACCCTGTATAGACAGGTTTCACAGCATAAGAAGCGTAATCCCACGCATTCCACCCCTCCGATTTTCCTGGAGCGTATTCAAAAACTACTCCTTTCTTTTCCCCTCCAATGATACCATTGGCAATATCGGTGAGTTTCCAGTGTTTTACATCGAAATAACGGTGATTTTCTTCGTAGAACTCTACCGCCCACTCTCTTTGTACAATTTTGCGCAAAGCATCTTGTCCTGTTTCAGTAACATTGGGCAGCCCTGCACGCGAGTGGATAACGTTTAGGTTTTGCAAAGCCTGAGCAGGATTCCCTGCTTCGTTATAGGCTTCGGCGAGATTCAAGTAGAACTCAGCCAAACGGTACAAAGGGAATTCAAACCAATCGCGGGTATCAGCCATATAGAAGAATTTTACACGGCGTCCTGCGCCTTCACTGCCTGCTCTCTTTTCCCAAGTAGACGCATTTGCCAAACTCTCACTTGACCAATAATGCGAACTCGGGTTGTTCCACGCTTGTTGTCCTGCAATCGCTGCTGAGGCTTTAAAACGGGCTTCTAACTCGTTGCACTTGTTCACATAAGTTGTGTAGCTTTCCCAATTTTCACCCGTCCACGTTTGGTCAGTACCATCAGTTTTGTAGTATTGGGTAAGCTGCAAGTAACTCATAGAATTTGCTCCTCCTGGTTGGCTGTGAGGGTTGTAAGCCTCTATAAAGTTCTGTGATTTAAAGGCGAGGAGTACTTCCCGGTTGTTAGGGGTTGCTACCGCTGTACCGTAATCGGCTAAGGGGTTCCCCGTATTGATGATTTGGTAACCATTGGCAGTTGCCCAGCGTATCACTTGCTCATTTGCCTCTATGGCTTGTTGCCACAACGAAGCATCGTGTGTACCAAAACAAATCAGGTTGTTATTACCTCCCAAACTCATATAAGGCGTATTGCTATTGAACAGCGGACGCGCGGCGTACATCAGCGCTTCAGCTTTAATACACATAGGGATACCTTTGGTTACACGTCCTTTTTCCGAAGCGTTGTAGCTATCGGGCAGGTCGCTAATAGCTTTGTTGCAAAGGGCGATAATATGGTCTAAGGTAGCGCGCAAGGTAGCGCGAGGGATATTCAACTCAGAATCTACTGAAAGTGTACCCTCTATAATAGGTACCCCGCCATAACGTTTGAACATCTCCTCATATCGGTAGGCGATGAGGGTGTACATTTCGGCTTTGATACTTTTCTTTTGTACCTCAGTAAGATCGGGGACTTTATCAATATTTTCAATCACCAAATAGCACTGACGGATAGATTGGTAGTTGAACACGAAACCATCGGAACTCAATGCTTTGCCATCGGAGTCGCTGGCTACCATTCCAGAACGTTGAATTTTATAGGTGTCTTCCCAACTGAATTTCACATCGTTCACTTCTCCCGATAGGTGAGAGAGCGTTCCTGCTTTCAGTCCGCTAATGCGCCCATTGTCGTAACGCAAGGTAATACCTGATTGCAGGCTCATAGCGTAGGCTTGGGCAATAGCCGAGAGAGATTTCTGTTTGCTCGAAAAGATAGAATCGACATTCACATCACTCCCTAAACTCTTTTCGAGGAAGTGGTCTTCTAACTTACAAGAAAATACTTGTGAGAAAAAGACAAGGATTAAGGTGGTATAAATGAGCTTTTTCATTGGTTGTATTTTTTAGAATTGAACGTTGAGCCCTACGCTATAAGTGCGGGTCATAGGGTAGAGATATCCAGAGGCAGCGCCGTTAGAATCTTGTTGTTCGGGGTCGTAACCATCGTGCATTTTAGACCACGTATAGAGGTTGCTACCACTCACCGATAGTTTCACCGATGAGATACCAGCTTTATCCAACCACATTTTCTTTTGCAAGAGATAGCTTACTTCCACGTTTTTCAGCTTGATATGGTCGGTAGAGAGCAACCAGAAGTCGCTAAACAATCCGTTGATATTATCGCCGGTGCGCATAGAAGCACGTGGGAAAGTAGGGGTAATGCCGTTTTGAGCTTTCTCAGGAGTCCAACGTCCGTCGTACTGATGTTGGAAAGCAGCCCCTGTACCCATATAGAAAGGGTTGCGCGTATAGAAATCCAAAGGCATAGAACCTTGAGCCGTACCGGTGAACAACACCGATATTTCAAATCCTTTGTAACCTACATTGAGGTTTGCCCCAAAAGTATAGCGAGGGAAGTTCGCATAACCAATAGGCACGCGGTCTTTCTCGTCGATAACGCCATCGCCATTCACATCTACATAACGGAGGTCGCCAGGTTGTACTTTATTGCCATCAAAACGCGAATAAGGGCGTTGCATTACCTCTTGCCAAGTGTTGTAGAAGCCATTGGTGAGATAACCTCTATACTGCCCGATAGAATAACCCGTTTCATTCATCCAAGGATAAGGATTGTTAGGCTCATCGCGGTAGTCAATTTTATTTTTGGCATAGGATACATTCCCCCCGATACCATAAGTGAAATCGCCTATCTTGTCGCCCCAGTGCACTTGTATTTCGTAACCTTTATTGGTTACTTTACCTATATTGCTCGCAGGAAGGTCAGAACCTACAATACCAGGCACTGTACCTCTGTTCCACAAGATGTTATCGCGTTTTTCTTGGAATACATCGGCATTGATGGTAAGCCTATCTTTAAACATATTCAGGTCGATACCCACATTGCTTTTTTTGGCGCGTTCCCAAGTAACATTGGGGTTCCCAACACGCGTTTCCCAAGCACCAGTATAGAAAGGGTCTTTGGTAGTACCATCACTACTACCGAAATAGTAACCTCCTGCACCATAGCCATCGTTGCGGTAGCCTTCATAACCATAGCCCCAAGTACTAGGCAAGTATAGAAAACGGCGACCACCTACTTGGTCATTCCCTACTTCGCCATAAGAACCTCTGAGCTTTAAGTAAGTAACAATATTGTTTTTAGGGAAGAACTTTTCGTTAGTAACTACCCAACCCAATGAGAAGGCAGGGAAGAATCCGAAGCGTTTGCCAGGAGCGAAGTTTTCGGTACCATTATACCCCATATTGCCTTCAATAAGATAACGGCGGTCGTAATCGTAAGTAACCCTACCGGCGAGCCCCATAATACCAGCAGGTACGTTGAACTCAAAACCAGGGTCGTACGTTTTTTGTCCGTTAGCCAAAAGTAAGGCAGTGATATTGTGTTTTCCGAAAGAGCGGTCGTAGTTGGTAGCTACTTCAAAATAGAGGCGACGCCACTTGCTTGATTTAAAGCGGTCGGTAAGGGTAGTGTGTTTGAGTCTGCCGCCAAAGAAGAGTAGTTCAGCAGGGTTTTTAGGGTTGCGAGTTACGCTATACGAAGGGATAGAGCGTTCTCTTTTAACCCCTTTTCTATACAAATCGTTGTAAGAAAAAGTACCCGAAATAGAAAGACCCTGAGTGATATAATCGAGTTTGTGTTTCAGTTTTAAGTTTAGATTTAAGTCGGTTTGATAGGTAGTAAGGTAAGGTCGCCAGAGCAAACTGGACAATACGGAATAACCTGTACCTCCTTTGCCTACTAAAGGATTTACGCCATCTACATATCCATCGATTAAACGCCCATCTACAATACCAGGACCTGCAAAAGGTGTATTCGCCAAAATGTGTACTAACATCGACTTTTTGCGGGCTGTTTCGCTGTTTACATCGCCGTCTTGCTCACTACCTAAAATCCCTCCTACCTTTGAAGATACAGCAGCAAGGTCGAGCGTGAGGTTAGTACGGTCGGTAAGTTCAAAATCGAAGTTAGAGCGGAAGTTGTAACGCTGATATTTAGAGTTTACATCGGCGTTGTGGTAGTTGGTTTCTTTGAAAGTACCTCCTTGATAGAAATATCCCAAAGAAGTAAAATAACGCGTTTTCTCACTTCCCCCTGATACGTTTAGGTTGAATTGCGTTTGAGGAGATACCCCGCCAAAAGCTTCTTTGAAATAGTTATGACTTGTGTAATACAGAGCAGGGCTATTTAGTAGGGCTTGTTTTTGTTCAGGAGTGAGGTTCATCGCTTCCACCTCTTGAGGTGTGTAGTCGCGATTGTTCTTGAACTTCCACAACTCGTTGTGAAAACCGCTTTCGCTGAACAGTTTATCGAAGTTACTAGGGTCGTTGTCATTGCGAATAGCTTCGTTGCGGAAACGAGCATAATCATAAGAATTGAGCAGGTCTAACTGAGTAGCCAGCTGACTCATACCAAAGTTATAAGTAAGACTCACCTTAGGAGCGCCAGAGCGACCTCTTTTGGTAGTTACTACCACCACCCCATTAGCTCCTTTTACACCATAGACAGCTGTTGCCGAAGCGTCTTTCAGCAAGTTGATACTTTCAATTTCGTAAGGGTCCATCGCATTTACGGCATTCATAGAGCTTTGGATACCATCTACTACTACCAAAGGTTCTTGGCTACTTGCATTGAAGGTACTCACCCCGCGAATACGAATGGTAGTAGCGTTCCTACCAGGCTCACCACTGGACTGAGTGGAAGTAATCCCTGGCATACGCCCAACCAGCGCATTGGAGACGTTGGCAACTGCATTCTCTACGAGTTTATTTCCTTTGACAGAAGAAATAGCACCTGTTACAGTTTCCTTCTTTTGGGTACCATACCCCACCACCACCACTTCTTTTAGTTCGGTGGTTTCGGGCAATAGCTTTACGGTGATGCTGTTGCGGTTTTGCACCTGCACTTTGGTACTCTTATATCCCATAAAGGATATCTCTAAGGTAGCATTTCCGTTCTTCAAGCTGAGTTGGAAGTTACCGTCGAAATCGGAGGTTACGCCGTTTTTAGTACCTACTTCCAATACGGTAGCACCCATCAGAGGCATATTGTCTTCATCAACTACTTTCCCTTTTACTGTTTGGGCAAACAGGGATTGTGCTCCTACGCATAGCCCGAACAGCCAAGCGAGCATCAGTAGTTTGGTTTTGTATGAATGTAATCTATCCATAATTTTGGAATTTTAGTTATATGGAAAATGTCTTATTTCGTTGGGGCAAAGGTAGGGTGTTATAGTTAAAGGGTTGTTATCATTTTTTTTCGTTTATTTATCAAATTCTATCTACAGTAAGAAATATTAAAGTAAAGGAAATGTTTAGGTATTTGTTATATTGTGTTTATCAAAGGTTTATAACAAAATATTTTTTTTCTTTAACAAGCGCAATATTACATATTTTAAAATAAATAAACAAATAGAGGTTTTACAGTGGGTCTTCAGTGGCTCTACAGTGGCTCTACAGTGGGTCTACAGTGGCTCTACAATGGAGACTAACCGAAGATTAATTGAATACTAAATGAACACAGATTGAATTTAGAATGTTACTAAAACCAATCGAGGGAGGGAAATTAGCAAATTAGGAGCGAGCCGCACGGGCGGTCGTAGCACGACGGGCGGGAATGGAGTTCTCGGATGATTCGGACGTGCCGGACGAAGGTCAGATGAGAAGAATGACTTTATTGAAAAGAGTTGAGGGGTTCGGAAGGGTATGTTGAGGTAAAAAGTAAAAGAGAAAAGATAAGAGGTAAAATGGGGGCTTAGCTGATAGGAAGCTGTATAAAGAAGAGAGATTTTTTTTGTTATGATACAAAAATGCAACTTAAAGAGCTGGTGTAACCCATAATAACTGACTTCGACAATTGGTTTATAATCGGAATCAGATAAAAACCTTAGGTGTGAGTGAAAATGGAAAGTTAAGAGAAGTAAAAGCAGAATTTAACCAGTCGGGAAGTTTGAAGAGAAACAATCTGCGTTTAAATCTTAAAGGAAAGAGGGCTAATGGAAGTTTATTAGTTAGCTCTCTAATATTATTGTATTCCTCCTATTCTTACTAAGCTACCCAGTACTACCATTACTACCCCTATGAGGGTTACACAGATAATATGCACCGCCATTTCAGGCAACTTGTTAAGCTGACCTTTGCGCAATTTGGGCAAAACGCGCGTTTGTGCCGAAATAGCAAAACAAATAGAGGTAAGCAAGCAAGAGAGTTTCAGCGATACCACGCGCTCAATAGGAGTAGCGAATGAAAACCAAGAACTGAAGCCAGCGTTGTAGTCGTAAGCCATCAAAATACCTGTGATAACTAATACGGCAAGAGAGGGCATTCCGATAGGCTCGTAAGTCTTCTCGAAATTGCCTATATAGCTAAAATCTTTGCGTTTAAGAGCTTTTGGCAAATAGCCGATAGCCAATACTAAGTGTCCGCCTACCCAAATAGTGGCAGCAATGAGGTGCAGAATGAGAATGAGGTGATGTGTGTACATAGGTATTAGGGGTCAAGGGTTACTTGTTATTAAACGTATTCATTGTAATATTAAGCCCTGCTAAGCCAAAAGAAAGGACGGCTTCGGCACATTTTTCTAAGCGTTCGGGGAGGAGGGTTTGCTCTTCGGGAGTCCATTCGCCGAGTACATAGTCTATTTGCTTGCCCGATTCAAAATTACTGCTAATGCCAAAGCGCAAACGCGCATATTGTTGGGTGTTCAGTTGGGCTTGTATATCTTTAAGTCCGTTGTGCCCGCCGTCACTACCTTTGCCTTTGATTCGGATAGTGCCAAACGGGATATTCAAATCGTCGCAAATGACTAAAAGGTTTTCCAAAGGAATGTTCTCTTTTTCCATCCAATAGCTCACTGCCTTGCCACTGAGGTTCATATACGTGGAAGGTTTCAACAATATAAAGGTACGCCCTTTCACTTTAATTTCGGCGAGGTCACCAAGCTTCTGAGTAGTAAAAGAAGTATTATGGTCTTTCACCAATGTATCGGCTACAAGGAATCCTATATTATGACGTGTGTTGGCGTATTCAGCCCCTATATTGCCGAGGCAGGCTATTAAATATTTCTTCATAGTGCAAAGGTAGTAATAATTTGCGAATTAGCTGATTTGTGAATTATAAAATTACAATTCACCTCCTACGCCTTTGTACTTTTCTACAAAAGCAGCTATTTTGCGAAAGACAGTTTGTTTTTTGGTTCGATATTGTGGGTTTAACGGACTCATTTTAGGCAAAATGCTATTGAGGTCAGTGCCATTTTCGCTGGCGTATTCTCGTTTTAGAGAAAGCTGTATATATCGTTTAGCCGCCTCTTCATTTAAGTTTTCTTCAGCGATTAGCTCGGCAGCTTCAGCTTTTTGTCGCTCTTGGGCATAAGTGAAGAACGCTGCTATGATAGTCGGTTTGTCGTCAATAGTATCTAAATTAGTTTCGTTGATAAAATCGACAATAAGGCCTTCTTTAGCACGATTACCAATGCTGGCACGGATAATGCGGCGCACTTCCTCTACTAAAGCCTCTTTGTTTTTGTTCTTTTTGTGGTGTTCTAAGATGAGTTCGAGGATATAATCGAGGTCTATTTCTTGGGATTTGAGTAAATCTACTTCAAAAACCACCTCTTCCCAGTCAATTAACTGTTTTTCTTGTACTGCATTCTCGCGTTCCTTGCTTACCCAATCACGTATATCGTTATAAGTAGATTTATAATCTTGCACTAATCGGTCTTTTAGTACCTCTAATTGTACCATAGAAGCGACTTGCTCTTCGGTTAGGAAATGCTCCTCGGCAAAGGATTTTAACGCTTCAGGGTCGTTTTTATCAATCGTTTGTAGCGCTTTGAGATGGGCAAATTCATCGTAGTTCTGCAAGATGTTTTCCACCTGCAAATATTCACCAAAAAGCTTTACAAAGGCTTTCTTATCGGCTGTAGTGTGAATTTCATCAGGGTCGGGGAATTGTTCTTTTAGTTCTTTTACAATTTCGTTATAGCCTCGGCAAGCTTTACCGGTAATAATATCAGTAAAGCCCTCGAGATACTCTTGGTAACTTTTTTCGAGGATTACATTCTTGGTGCTCTTATCGCCGAAAAGGGTAATAGCATCGATGGTAGCTTTTTCTAAATCGCGGAAAGTAACGATATTACCAAAGCTCTTAGTGCTGTTGTAGATACGATTAGTGCGAGAATAAGCCTGCAAAAGTCCGTGATAGCGTAAGTTTTTGTCTACAAACAACGTATTGAGCATAGGGGCATCAAAACCAGTGAGGAACATACCTACTACTATCATCAGGTCGACTTCTTGATTTTTCACACGGTTACTCAAATCGCGATAGTAGTTTTCAAACGATTTGCTTTCTGATGAAAAGCTTGTTTTAAACATCGCATTATAGTCGGTAATGACTTTTTCCAAAAACTCTTTGGCACTGACGTCCATAGCGGAAGGTTCGAAAGTTTCGTCGGTAATGTCGCCTATAGCATTTTGTTCTTCATTGGCCGCATAGGAAAAGATAGTCGCTATCTTGAGCGGTCGGTCGCTATCTTTTTGCAAAGCGTTGAGCTCTTGGTAGTAGCATTTGGCAGCCTCTACACTACTAACGGCAAACATCGCATTGAAGCCCTTATTACTACCCTCATTCCTGTGGGTTTTGAGGCGGAAATTGCGCAAGATGTACGTAGATATTTCCCTAATACGTTCGGGGTGTAGCAAGAGGCGTTTGTTTTCGGCAGCACTGAGTTTGGCTTCATCTTGCTCGGTTTCTATCCCCTTAAATTGCGGACGCACATCGTTGTAATCTACTTTGAATTTCAGTACTTTTTCATCGCGAATGGCATCGGTAATTACGTAGGCGTGCAGTTCGCGACCAAACACGCTGGCAGTAGTTTCGCTGCCCAAGGCATTGTCGGGGAAAATAGGGGTGCCTGTAAAACCAAATTGGTAGTACTTTTTGAACTTCTTTTTAAGGTTCTTTTGCGCTTCACCAAATTGCGAACGGTGTGCCTCATCGAAGATGAAGACAACTTGCTGGTCGTATACCGGCAAATGCTCTTCACTCCTCATCAGGTTGTTGAGTTTCTGGATAGTAGTAACGATAATTTTATGGTCGTTCTTGGTTAAATTCTGTTTGAGTCCGGCAGTACTACCTGAGCCATTTACACTATCGGGCGAAAAGCGTTGGTACTCCTTCATCGTTTGATAATCCAAATCTTTTCGGTCTACGACAAAGAACACTTTATCGATAAAATCGAGCTGGGTAGCCAATTGGGCAGCTTTAAAGCTGGTGAGCGTTTTGCCCGAGCCTGTAGTATGCCAGATGTAGCCACCTCCCTCGAGAGAGCTCCAGTGCTTAGCCTGATAGGCACTTTTTATCTTCCACAGTAGCCGTTCGGTAGCGGCTATTTGGTAGGGGCGCATCACTAATAGTGTGTCGCTTACATCAAGCACGGAATAGGTGAGTAGCACTTGTAACAAAGTGTTTTTCTGAAAGAAAGTAGCGGTAAAATCCTTAAGGTCTTTGATGAGCGTATTATCGGCTCTTGCCCAATTCATCGTAAAGTCGAAACTGTTTTTATTACGCTTTACGGTATTAGCAAAATATCTGGTATCGGTACCGTTGGAAATGACAAAGAGTTGCAAGTATTTGTACAGAGAACTCTCGCTGTTGAAACTCTCCTTGCTATAGCGATGCACTTGGTTGAACGCTTCTCGGATAGCCACGCCTCGTTTTTTGAGTTCTATTTGCACTAAGGGCAACCCATTCACTAAAATCGTTACATCATAACGATTGGCGTGAGAGCCTTTCTGCTCGAACTGATTGATGACCTGCACCTTATTACGAATGATATTTTTCTTATCTACTAAATAGATATTTTGTATATGTCCATCGTCGAATACAAAGTCGTAGATATAATCGCGGTGCAGTTTGCGCGATTTTTCTACCAAGTTATCGCTGGGGGCATCTAAATATTCCTCTACAAAGCGCTGCCACTCGGCATCGGAGAAGGTTACGCTGTTGAGGTTCTGCAGCTGCGTGCGCACATTATTCAAGAGTGCTGCGGGGGTAGTAAGCTGTGGCAGGTATTCATAGCCTTGTTCTACCAAATCCTCTATAAATTCGCGCTCTAACGCATTTTCGCTTTGGTAAGTAGCAGGAGCTTCGCTCACTTTAGAGAGCTTAGTATAATTGTCTAAAACGATGTAGTTTTGTGTTTCGGCGATAGTGTTGTAGGTCATAATATGATTATAATTTATTTTATCTTATCTGTAAGGGCAAAGTCAGCGAGCTGGCGCAGCTGAGTATGTGAGGCAATTAGCCTTCAAACAACAATCCTTCCTCAATATTTAGGGTCAATTGCCATTGACCCCTACGAGGGGAACGACAATAATTTCTCCCTATAATACTCGTATTGTTTTCTGCGTAGGGCTATTTCTTTCGGCAGCCCCTCGCTGATAGAATTGACTAAAGTATCGAACTTATCAAGAATGTTGGCAATACGCTGTTGCTCGGAGAGGGGAGGGAGAGGAATGGTAATCTTAGTTAAGTCATTAGCCGATATATCTATCACTTTGGTTCCCTTAGCGTACTTTCTTTTTTGGTTTGAAAACTCTGTTGTCTGCGTATAATAAACCAAATATTTACCTATGATTTTTTCTGAAGGTTTAAAAATGGTAGCGTGTCCTCCTGTTACACCTTGTTCTTTTACACAATAGGCAACAGCTTTCCCTACGTCATCTATATTCTCACTTGTATTTGTTATTATCACGTCTCCATAATCTACTTTTCTAAGTCCTTCAGCTGTTTCAGGAGATACAAAAGAAATTGTTTGTTCCGCAGAAATCCCATAGTAAGTATAAATTTGACCATAATGGATAGCAGGAACACCACTTGTTATGAGGTCTTTCTTCTGTAATCCATTGCCCCGTATAAAAGTGCCTACTTCTCCCAGCGTTTTCCAAACTATCTCAGTACCCCCCCCTATCTCATTGAAAGTCAATAGCTTATTTCGATAGTATTCATACTGCCGCTTGCGGCAGTCCAGCTCCGCCTCCAGCTCCGCCTCCAGCTCCGCCTCCAGCTGGGTGAACTTGTCCAAAATACGAACAATCTCTTGCTGAACAGAAAGAGGGGGAAGAGGGATTTGGATTTTTTCCATTTGATTACTCATAAGCTTAGGATTTCCCATACCTGAATAGACATGTTTCTTAGCTTCTATGGAAAGCCAATAGTACAGATATTTATAGTTAAGGGTTTGTATATTTTTAATAGTTACCAATCCACATACATTCGTTATAGAAAAACAACCTTCTCTATAAAAGACAGTGCCAGCATTTGCCCCATCAGTAGTCCAAGTAATAGCTTCCTGCTCAAAATCAAAAGTTTTTATTCTTCCTATTTCTCCATTATTTACTGTTTGAGAACTGTAGACAGGATACTCTCCTACATTGTCATACAAATATTCTTTAGAAATTACTCGTCCTCTTTTCAAACTAGCTACCTCTCCCAGCGGTTTCCACACCACCTCAGCGCCTTGCAGGAGATGTTCTATATAAGGGAATATTTTAGGTTCTTGTGTCATAGGTTTACGCTTCTAATTGGCTAATAATTTCGTTAATATCGGCACGAAGGCTGTCAATCCGCACTACGGTTTGCGCTACTTCGGCATTGAGTTGCTGAATATCTATCACCTCGCGGGTGTCCTTCGCCTCTACGTATGAACTAGCGGATAGGTTGTAGTCATTTTCGGCTATCTGCTGGTTGTCTACCTGCACAGCGGTGTGAGGTACTGCCTCTTTGTCGGCAAAAATGCTAACAATACGCGCTATATGGGCATCGGTCAGTACGTTGTTATTGGTTTCTTTCTTAAAAAAGTCCTCACCACTGGCATCGATAAATTGGGTTCGGGTATCGGGTTTGTGTTTGGAAAGCACCAATATATTCACCGCAATGCTGGTGCCGTAGAAGAGGTTGGGCGGTAGGGCGATAACGGTTTCTACATAGTTGTTATCGATGAGGTATTTGCGTATTTTCTGCTCGGCGCCTCCACGGTAAAAAATACCGGGAAAGCAGACAATAGCGGCACGCCCTTTAGCTGAAAGGTAGCTGAGGGAATGCAATACAAAGGCAAAGTCGGCTTTAGATTTTGGGGCTAATACGCCTGCAGGTGCAAAACGGTCGTCGTTGATAAGGGTAGGGTCGTCACTACCTATCCAGTTCACCGAATAAGGAGGATTGGAAACGATGGCATCAAAAGGTTTTTCATCGCCAAAACAAGGGTTGATAAGCGTATCACCTAAGGCGATGTTGAATTTGTCGTAGTTGATATTGTGCAAGAACATATTCATACGCGCCAAGTTGTAGGTAGTATGATTGATTTCCTGCCCAAAGAAGCCTTCTTCTATCTGGTAGTCATCGAAGTGTTTTTTAGCTTGTAGTAGCAGAGAGCCCGACCCACAAGCAGGGTCGTAAATCTTATTTACTGAAGTTTGTCCTAATAATGCCAACTGCGCAATGAGTTTAGAGACATTCTGAGGGGTAAAGAACTCCCCACCCGATTTGCCTGCATTGGCGGCATAGTTGGAGATGAGGAACTCATAAGCATCACCAAAGAGGTCGATTTGGTGGTTTTCGAAATCGCCAAAGTTAAGGCTTGCCACGCCGTTAATTACCGCCGCAAGTCGTTTGTTTTTTTCCTCAACGGTATTGCCAAGGCGGTTGGAAGTAGTGTCGAAGTCGGCAAACAGTCCTTTAATGTCAGTCTCAGAGGGGTAGCCATTGGCGGAACTTTCGATAGCTGAGAAGATAGCTGCTAAATCGGTATTGAGATTGGAATTGCTATTCGCATTTTTGGCTATATTCGTAAACAGCTGACTGGGATAGATGAAGTAGCCTTTGGTTTTGGTAGCATCGTCTTTTATTTCGGGAGAAATTTCTTCATCACGCATCTGGGCATAATGCACACTCTCGTCGCCTGCTTCAATGTAGTTCGTGAAATTCTCACTGATAAAGCGGTAAAAGAGGGTTCCTAACACAAACTGTTTAAAGTCCCACCCATCTACTGCTCCGCGTACTTCGTTGGCTATTTTCCAAATTGTGGCTTGTATTTCTTCTCTTTGCTTGATACTTGTCATTATATTACCTATTTTCACAGGTGCAAAGGTAATAATAATTTGCGAATTAGCCAATTTGCAAATTAGCACGGCTCTCCATACAAATCGTAATCGGTAGCATCAATAATCTTTACATCTGTAAAATCACCTATCTTTACATAGTGTTTTTTAGCATCGATAAGCACCTCGTTGTCTACATCGGGCGAGTCGTATTCGGTGCGACCTACAAAGTAGTTGCCCTCTTTGCGGTCGATAAGGCAACGAAAAGTCTTTCCTACTTTCTCTTGGTTGAGCTCCCACGATATTTGCGATTGTATCTCCATAATCTCGTTAGCACGTGCAAGCTTTACTTCTTCCGGCACATCGTCTTCGAGCGCATAGGCGGTAGTGTTTTCCTCGTGACTGTAAGTAAAACAACCCAAACGGTCGAAGCGCATTTCTTTTACAAAGTCTTTCAGCTTCTGGAAATCTTCTTCCGTTTCTCCTGGGTACCCCACAATAAGGGTAGTGCGTATAGCCATTTCGGGTATCGCTTCGCGGAACTTTTTCAGCAGTTTAGTAGTCTTCGCTTGGGTAGTACCGCGCTTCATACTTGCGAGGATAGAGTCAGAAATATGTTGAAGCGGAATGTCTAAATAGTTACAGATTTTAGGTTCAGTCTTCATTACCTCCAATACGTCCATCGGGAAGCCGGTAGGGAATGCATAGTGTATGCGTATCCACTCGATGCCTTCGACTTTTACGAGGGCACGGAGCAGGTCAGCCAAAGCGCGTTTCTTGTAGAGGTCAAGACCGTAGTAGGTAATATCTTGGGCGATGAGTATAAGTTCTTTCACTCCTTTGGCAGCCAACTTCCCCGCTTCGGTTACGAGAGCTTCAATAGGGGTCGATAGGTGCGCCCCGCGCATTAGCGGAATCGCACAAAAGCTACAAGGGCGATCGCAACCTTCCGATATTTTCAGATAGGCGTAGTTCTTAGGGGTAGTAGTGAGGCGCTCGCCTATGAGCTCGTGTTTATAGTCGGCGCCGAGTACTTTCAAAAGAGCAGGCAGTTCGCTAGTACCGAAGTATTGGTCTACATCAGGGATTTCTTTCTCCAAATCGGGTTTATAGCGTTCAGAGAGACACCCCATTACAAACACCTTATCTACCAATCCGGCTTCTTTCTGTTGTACATAGTCCAAAATAGTGTTGATACTCTCCTCTTTGGCATTGTTGATAAACCCACAAGTGTTAATCACCACAATATTGCCTTTTTGTTCGTGCACCACCTCTTTACCACCCGCTTTAAGTTGCCCCATCAGCACTTCGCTGTCATACACATTTTTAGAACACCCAAGGGTTATGACGTTTATAGTGTTTTTCTTTATACTTCTTGTTCGCATTTGTTGTTAGTTTCAGGGTGCAAAGATAAGAATAATTTTGTGGTTCACGCTTAAAAATGGAAATTCAGCTGTACAAAGCCTATTTTAGCTAAACGACTCTCAAACCACTCGGTTTGAGCATCGGGGTCGAAGCTTCGGCGATCGCGACGAATGCTGTATTTTACAAAGAAACCTGGCTCGGTAGCTACCGAAAAATTCTTGCTCAATCGAAATAGTACCCCGAAAAAAGGATTAAGAGCAATATTAGTAAAGTGTTGTTGGCGGTCTTTGTAATAAAGATAACGCCCCCAAACATCAATTCCATAGTAAAATTGCCATTTCTTATAGTCTTTGAAGAGTTTATCAACACCTATCTTCAAAGCGAGTTCATAACTGCTATCCTTAGCAGTTTCTGCGCGATAATCTCCCCCAATACGATAGGCAAAAGAAGGTGTTTTTAGGTAGCGGTATTCCAATAGGAAAGCATTGCTATCACTGGGGAAGGCGGCATTTACAAATTTGGAAAGCCCTATGCCTATTTGATGCTTACATTCTGGTATATCATTCACAATTGTCGTAGGAGAGGTCGCGGCGACGATACTATCAGTAGTCCTAAAAAGAACATTGCCCTCTTGAGCGAGAGCAATGCCATTAATTATAGTTAAAATGAATAATAAGAACTTTCTCATTCATTACTTATTTAGTTTTAGTAAAACGTTTGAATATTTCGGTTACTCTATCTTCAAAGTCCGATACGTATTTTTCTGCTTTTTCTTTAGAACCGTCAGAGAAAATAAAGTAAACTACCTCTTCGTCGTTTTCTTTATCGATTTTCACATCAGCTACTTTGCGACCATTTTTATAGAGCTCTGCTTTTACATAAGTATTTGCTTCTTCCACTGTTAAGTCTCCTATTTTTTTACCTGACTTATGCACTGATTTTACATCTGCTTGTGCTATAATTTGAAAGTCATTTTGAATAGCTAACACGTGAATGTTATCAACTGCTTCTTCAAAAGTAGCAAAGCTATCATAATTGCCAGAAGTAAGTTTTACATTGGCTTTTAATCCAGTTGTGCAGCCTTGAGGAGAACTAAAGGCAAAGTCAAAGATAAAGTTCTCAGCGGTTTGTTTGGTAAGTCTGATAGTAGTGGTAAATGGATTGGTAAAAATAGTAATATCTGCTGAAGTAGGCACTGCAAAATTAGCGTTTTGTTCATATCTCACATTGCCAATTATTACTTCAAGCATTTTTACGTTATCTACCGTAACAACAGCGTGACCTTTTATAGGAAGTTTACTTACATCTCCTCCTTCAAAAGTAGCTTTAAAATCTTCATAATTTTCTACTACCCCACGGGCATTGTTGGTAGTACTGCTAGCCGTAGCAGGGAACAACCAAACGATGTTATTGGTAGTATTAGCCGTTTTGTCCCATTGTTTAGTAGTGCTATTCCAAGTGTAAGTACCTTTGAGCTCTTGGTAGTTAAAACCATTGTCTTTGTTCAAATCAAACTGACGGTCGAATTGGTCACCTAATTGGTCAAACCACGTTTCTTTTTGACCATATTGGTCTCTACCTGCTTCTTTGAATACAGTATTGTAAAAGAAGTCAGCAAAACCGCCGTCATTTGCTTTTTTAAGACAGTCATAAAAACTGTTCATCGTAGCGGTAACCGCCGCTTTTGCTTCCTCTGCAGAATATGCAGGAGCATCATCGTTTTTGTCGCCACAACTTACGAGGGCAACTGTGGCCAAAAGGCTCAATAAAATTCTCTTCATAATGAATGTTAGTATTTAAATTTTGAGGCAAAAGTAATGCTTTTTTTTATTCTCAACTATTAAAGGAATGTTAAACTTTTATACAATGACAAAAAACCAACCTCTTTCAGAGTCCCACCAATTAATCACACTTCTCATTTGCTAATTTCCAAATTTGCTAATTCTCTAATTATCCCTTCTCTTTACTGTCGCTATATCCCCCTCTCCTTGGGAGAAGTCTC
>NZ_KB291210.1:52829-97054 GCF_000318255.2 Capnocytophaga sp. oral taxon 380 str. F0488 | reverse complement strand
AGATAGTTAAAAATGTTCCTTACAACCTTAGTTTGAAACTTTGCCAAAGTATGTGAAGCAACAAAAAAGCAATGTGCATTATTTTGCACATTGCTTTTGTTATATACTACCTCTTGTATCTTATTTGTAAAGATTGCGAAGTTCTTTGGCGGTATCCACCATTGCGTGAAGAGCTGCTTTGGTTTCTGGCCAGTGACGCGTTTTGAGTCCGCAGTCAGGGTTTACCCACAATTGCTCTTTTGGCACTACCGAAATGGCTTTCTTCATCAAGTTGGTCATTTCTTCTTGTGAAGGTACGCGTGGTGAGTGAATATCGTATACCCCAGGTCCTATTTCGTTAGGATATTTGAAGTCGCCAAATACATCGAGGAGTTCCATTTGTGAGCGTGAACACTCTATGGTAATCACATCGGCGTCCATATCAGCGATAGCTTCAATCATATCGTTGAACTCAGAATAGCACATATGGGTGTGGATTTGGGTTTCGTCTTTCACACCTGAAGCTGAAATGCGGAACGCTTTGATTGCCCAATCGAAGTAGGCTTTCCACTCGCTCTTGCGCAATGGCAATCCTTCACGGATAGCTGGTTCGTCAATTTGAATAACTTTGATGCCAGCTTTTTCGAGGTCTACTACTTCATCGCGGATTGCTAAAGCTATCTGCAAACAAGTTTCAGAACGAGGTTGGTCATCGCGTACAAACGACCATTGCAAGATAGTTACAGGTCCTGTAAGCATACCTTTCACTGGCAATTTGGTAAGCGATTGTGCGTATTTGCTCCAGCGTACAGTCATTGGTTCAGGGCGTGAAATATCACCAAAGATAATAGGTGGTTTTACGCAACGTGAGCCGTAACTTTGTACCCAACCGAATTTGGTAAAGGTATAACCTTTGAGCAATTCGCCAAAGTATTCCACCATATCGTTACGCTCAAATTCGCCGTGTACGAGTACATCGATATTGGTATCTTCTTGAAAACGGATAGACTCTTCAATTTCTTTTTCCAATAACTTGTCGTATTCGGCTTGAGTGAGTTCTCCTTTTTTGAAGCGAGCACGCCAGCTGCGTACCTCATCGGTTTGAGGGAATGACCCAATAGTAGTTGTAGGGAAAAGAGGTAAGTTTAACGCTTTGTGTTGTGCTACTTTACGCTCGTTGAACGGACTGTGGCGCACATCGTCTTTGGCTGTGATATTGTTCACGCGCTCTTTCACTTTGTTGTCGTGGATAAGCGGTGAAGTTTTACGTGTTTCAGCTGCTTTTTTGTTTTCTTCAAAAACGGCTTTTACCTCAGGAGTTATGTGACCTGTAGCAAGAGCTTGCAAAGTAGTTACTTCTTTTACTTTTTGTTTAGCAAAAGCTAACCATTGTTTGATTTCAGGGGTAAGCACTTTCTCGTTGTTTTCGAGTTCGAGGTTGCAAGGAGAGTGCAATAATGAGCAAGAAGTAGCTATCAATAGGCGATCAGCACCGATAGCTTCTTTAGCTTTCTCAATCAATGCTAATGAGTGTTCGAAGTTGTTTTTCCAAATATTGCGTCCGTCCACTACTCCAAGCGATAGTTTTTTATCAGCAGGAAGAGCTTTGAGTACTTTGTCAAGCTGAGCCGCTGCGCGCACTAAATCGATGTGCAATACATTGAAAGGCAATGACACAGCCAATTCGGTATTGTTATCGAGTGCGCCGAAGTAAGTAGTGAGGATAAATTCGGTAGTAGGGAATTTGCTTCTTAGTTCGGTATATACTTTTTTGTATACATCGGCAGCACCTTCAGGAAGGTCGAGAACTAAGTAAGGCTCGTCTATTTGAATAGTTTTAGCACCTGCATCTACTAAACTTTGTACGATTTGTACATACACGGGCAACAAACGTTCAGCCAAGTCTAAACGGTGGAAACCTTGTTCTTTTTCTTTACCGAGAAGCAAATAAGTTACCAAACCGATAAGCACTGGTTTAGTGTCAAAACCGTGTTTTTTAGCCAAGTTATATTCTTGCAAAGGTTTGTTTACAAGAATTTTGAAAGATTGGTCTTTGGTAAACTCGGGTACGATATAGTGATAGTTGGTATCAAACCATTTGGTCATCTCCATAGCGGTAATATCGATACCATTTTTTTGATAGCCACGTGCCAAAGCGTAATAACGTTCTAAATCACGCAAATGTTTAATTGGTGTAAAACGCTCTGGAATAGCACTTACTGTAAACGAAAAGTCAAGCATTTGGTCATAGAAAGAAAAGTCGTTAGAAGGGATCAAGTCTACCCCTGCTTCTCTTTGTAGTGTCCAGTTATGAACACGAATATTTTCAGCCACAGCAAGGAGTTCTTCTTCTGATATTTTACCAGCCCAGAACGACTCATTGGCTTTTTTAAGTTCTCGTTTTTCACCGATACGAGGATAACCTAATACGTTTGATTTCATATATTTTTATTGAAATTTTAATTGGGCGCAAAGATATGAAAAATAATATCGGTACACAAATTTTTAATAATAAAATTTGTGTACCGATATGAATTTAGAATATTTTCCTAAAAATAAACTTCAAAACAGAAAAGCTAAAAAAATTATCTGTTGTTTATTGTAATACTTCTTTTACTTTATCGGCGGCTTCTTGGAAGAGGATTGCTGAGGGAACGGCTAAGCCTGAATTGTCTAATATTTCTTTAGCAAGCTCGGCATTCGTACCCTGCAAGCGCACGATAATAGGCACTTTGATAGCGTCGCCCATATTTTGGTAGGCATCTACTACCCCTTGTGCTACACGGTCGCAACGCACAATACCACCAAAGATATTGATAAGGATAGCCTTTACATTAGGGTCTTTGAGGATAATACGGAAAGCAGCTTCTACGCGTTTGGCATCGGCGGTACCTCCTACATCAAGGAAGTTAGCAGGTGAACCACCCGCTTGTTTAATCAAGTCCATCGTAGCCATTGCCAAGCCTGCACCATTTACCATACAGCCCACGTTACCATCGAGAGCAACATAGTTGAGCCCAACGGCTTTAGCTTCTACTTCTACTGGGTTTTCCTCTCGTGTATCGCGATAAGCCGCATACTCAGGATGACGGAAAAGCGCATTGTCATCAAGAGTTACTTTGGCATCTACCGCCATTATCTTATTGTCAGAAGTTTTTAGAACAGGGTTGATTTCAAACAAGCTAGCATCAGAAGACACATAAGCATTGTAGAGTGCTGTTACGAACTTCACCATTTCTTTTTGAGCGTCACCAGTAACTCCTAAGTTGAAAGCAATCTGGCGAGCTTGGAAAGGCAAGAGCCCTACGGCAGGGTCGATTTCTTCGGTGAAGATAAGGTGCGGTGTTTTTTCGGCAACTGCCTCGATATCCATTCCGCCTTCGGTAGAATACATAATCATATTTTTACCTTTGGCACGGTTCAATAGTACCGACATATAGAACTCTTTGGGTTCGCTTTCTCCAGGGTAATATACATCTTCGGCGATGAACACTTGATGTACTTTTTTCCCTGAGGGTGGCGTTTGAGGGGTAACGAGTTGCATACCTATAATTTGAGAAGCTATGGGCTCTACTTGGTCTAAACCTTTAGCTAACTTAATGCCACCGCCTTTTCCACGCCCTCCGGCGTGTACTTGTGCTTTTACCACATACCACTGAGTATTAGTGGCCTCGGTGAGTTGTTGGGCTGCCTCTATGGCTTCGGTGGGGGTGTGAGCAACAATGCCACGTTGTACGCGCACCCCAAAACTCGAAAGGATTTCCTTTCCTTGATATTCGTGTAAGTTCATACGAGAATGATTTGGTAACTATTTGGCAAAGATACAAAACAATTTATTAATTAGCAATAAATAATGAACAATTTTTAGTGTTAACTTCTTATCTCTTACCTGAAAGTACCTCTTTCGGCACTCCTCCCTTGTGAAGCATAATGGCGGTTGTTTTAAACTCTACAAAGGCTTTAGTTACATATAAGTAGCCCTCATAGTCGTTGCGCAATCCCCAAGAGTTTTTCACGATGTAGTACTCACGTCCGTTTTGGTCTTTGGCAAGCCCTACGATGTGCATTGCGTGGTCATCAGTAGTTTGATAATTGTCAAAATCACGTTGACGCATCTCGGGGGTGATAGTTCTTTCGGCAGTGGGAGGATTAGAAAAAAGATACAAGGCTTCCTCATTACTCATCTCACTCACTTCTTTTTCAGGCACAAAAGCCACTCCGTTTTTCCAACTGAAATAACGCTCACTCACATCGGCTGCCCACGCTACAGTATAACCTTTTTTAAGAGCGTTGTCAATGGTTTTAGTGAGGTCTGTCATTGCAATATTGTAAGCATAATCAAAGCTCCAGTTATCGGGTACTGCCATAAATACGTTTTTGTAGAGAGGCTGATCGGCATACGATACCATTTCTATATAGTCGGCAGGATTGATACCTACGCGCTCTTTAGCAAAGCTCTGAGGAGTGTACTTTTTACCTTCGTACATAAAACTTTCGGGCACTGCACCTAAATAGGCATCGATGGTTGCTGTGAAAGCAGGTAGCCATTTAGGAGTGAGTTTTTTCTTCTTTTCACCATTTCTTATCATTCCTTTTAAAAAGCCTTGTAGGATAGCGTGCAGTTCACCAAAATCATTGCGAGTAGTACCATAGTGCAAGCCTGTATAAACATTTTGAGGTACAGCACCATATTTGGCGTACATATTGATTACATCGTGGAGTTCACCTCCTTGTCCGTAATCCAAATTGCCGTGCATACGCACATATTGTTTAGCTTTTTCGATATAGCAGTTGCGAGCAGTGTAGATTTCAGCAAGGTCAATAGGCTTTTTACCCATACGCTTCATCTCACTTTCTATAAACGAAGCCCCTGCATAGCTCCAGCAAGTTCCACTGCTACCTTGGTCTTTCACGTCGGTGCGTTCGAGGTTAATAATGATAGTAAACTGAAATCCAGCATTAGCCGATTGATTTCCTGCTACCGATCTGATTAGGTCGTCTTGTGCTGTTGCTACAAAAGAAGCACACAGCGCTACAAATAATGTAATGTTTTTCATAAAAAAAATACTTTATAATGAAGCGCAAAAGTATAAAACAATTGGCAAAATAGCAAATTTGGCATAGTTATCGCTATAAAAAAGTAAATGCTCAAACAATATGAAACATTTATACTTGTACATATTACTTTTATTAGGGGGATTAGCAGCTCAAGCTCAACCTTTTGAAACACGTAAAAAAGATGAGAAGGTAGTCATTCCATTAGAAAAATCACCTGAGATAGAGTACAAGGGGAGTCCCATCAATCTGCGGGTAGCTCCTAAAAAAGAGAATAATCCCTGGATGAAGATGTCTGAAAAGAGCATTGATTTTACGGGAAAGAGTAATTTGGTACAGCGTAAAATAGAGTTCAAACCTAATTATGAGGTACTCAACGACCATAAACGGGAAGATTATGAAGCCCCAAAAGGCGACCAATTCTTTGGCGACTTCACCAATAATGGAAAGTTTGTAAATGTATATTGTCGCGACTTCGCAGCTATTGATGGCGATCGAGTGAGTTTATATGTGAATGGAGTAGAAGAAGTTCGCGATATTTTTCTTCTTGGGGAGTTCAGAGGTTTTAAAGTAGAATTGAAACCAGGTTTCAACAAAGTAGAGTTTTTAGCACTCAACCAAGGCGAATCGGGTCCTAATACAGCCGAGTTTATGGTGCTGGACGACAAAGGCAACACCATTATACGCAACCGTTGGGATTTAGCAACAGGCTCGAAAGCACAACTCGTAATTGTAAAAGACCATTAAAGCGAAGAAAATTATTTTTATTTGTTACTTTTTTTAGCTCATATTTTTATAGGAGGATTCCTATAAAGATATGAGCTTTTTTGTAAAATCGTTTAAAGGGGTTTTTGAACAACAATTGCAATAGCGTCTAAGTTCTTTTGGTGTTTTCTAAACGTTTTCTTCATATTCATCACGCGTTTGCACAAATCGGGATGGGTAAAGAGATTGAAGAAGAATTTAAGCGTGCAGAATATCCCTTCATCTTGCCATACGCGCTTGTTTTCAAGTAAGAGCATTGCGTTGTGCTGTTCTTTCACCACCTTAAAACCTTGCTCTTCAAAAAGAGCTTTCCACTCACTGGGGGTCATTGGGCGTGCGTGTACACGTATATTGGCACTTAGTTCTTTAAAAACATCGTTTTTCACCTCGTCGCTCACATTGTCTGGCTGTAAGCCTAATTCGTGAATAGCATAATAACCTCCTGGTTTGAGTATCCTAAAAGCCTCCGCAATAATAGCTTTTTTGTGTTCAAGAGGTTGCATAGTGAGCATTGCCTCTCCATACACTTTATTAGCAAAAGCATCGGGAAGTGTAGAAGCTGCGGCATCAGCTACAATCACACGCGCATTTTCATAGTGAATATTCTTTTTAGCCAAAGCAGTGGCTGCTTCATTCATATCTACTCCCGTATAGCTGAAAGGCTTGTAAGAACAGGCTATATTAGCCGTGAATCCTAAGCCTGGGGCAAACTCTACAATATCATCTTTGGAGGTAATCTCTAAGTTTTTCACTAACCATTCGCTGAGTACTCTTCCTCCTGGGCGCAACACTTTCTTGCCGAGCTTGGCGAGAATCCAGTGCCCTTGTTTTTCATTTAATGATGTTTCTGTCTTCATCGTTTCAATGGTTTTTATAATTTAGGAGACAAAAGTACGAATTTATTTTGAATGTTTCAAAATAAATTAACAAATCTGCTAATTAAAAGAAAGTCGCGCTTGGGCAGTTACTTCTTGTGCTACAAAATTCCTTTCCAAAAACTTGTGATAACCTACGATGCCTATCATCGCTGCATTATCGGTACAATACTGAAATTTAGGTACAAAGGTTTGCCAACCGTACTGCTTTCCTAAAGCTGTGAGGGCATTGCGAATACCCGAATTAGCCGATACCCCTCCCCCAATAGCTACTTGCTTGATACCTGTTTCTTTTACAGCTTTTTTGAGTTTGCTCATCAGTATTTCCACAATAGTGTGTTGTACCGAGGCACAGATGTCGTCTAAATGTTCAGCTATGAAATTAGGATTTTCTTCAGTGTTTTTCTGTACAAAATAGAGAATACCTGTTTTAAGTCCCGAAAAACTGAAGTTGAGACCTGATATTTTAGGTTTGGAGAACGCAAAGGCTTTAGGATTGCCTTCTTGGGCGTATTTATCTATGAGAGGTCCCCCAGGGTAAGGAAGTCCTAATATTTTAGCGGTTTTGTCGAACGCCTCCCCTACTGCATCGTCAAGGGTTTCACCTAATACTTCCATATCAAAAAAGCTGTTTACCTTCACAATTTGGGTATGCCCCCCACTGATGGTCATTGCGAGAAAAGGAAATTCGGGTTTGGGCTGTCCTTCATCTATAAAATGTGCCAAAATATGTGCCTGCATATGGTTCACTTCAATGAGTGGAATATTCAGTCCCATTGCCATCGACTTAGCAAATGAAGTCCCCACGAGCAACGACCCCATTAAGCCTGGCCCTCTGGTAAAGGCAATAGCCGAGAGCTCTTCTTTGGTTATCCCTGCTTTTTTGAGTGCTTGAGCCACTACGGGCACTATGTTTTGCAAGTGAGCACGCGAAGCCAGTTCAGGCACTACCCCGCCGTATTGTTTATGCACCTCTTGATTTGCCACCTCATTAGAAAGCACTTTATCATTGCAAAGCACTGAAGCAGAAGTGTCATCGCAAGAAGATTCTATAGCTAATATATAGGTATTTTTCATTCTTTTTCAGTTTAAAGTGCAAAAGTAAGGATTATTTGCTAATTTAAAAAATTGTACTTGGTTGTAGAAGTGACATTAAAATAAAAACTGAAAATTATTTGCTTTATTCTTTTTTTATCTCTACATTTGTAGCCTTAAACAACAAATAAATAAAACACTATGAAAGTAACTTATTTAGGTCACGCTTGCGTGAATATAGACATCAATGGGACTCACTTTCTCGTAGACCCTTTTATTAGCCCAAACCCTTTGGCTTCACACATTGATATAAACTCTATCAAAGCGGATTACATTCTCATTACCCACGCCCACGGCGACCATATTGCCGATGTAGGAGTTATTGCCAAACGTACAGGCGCTCAACTGATTACCAATCCTGAAATTCTCGCTCATTACGAAAAATTAGGGCTTAGTGGTCACGCTATGAACCTCGGAGGCTCTCACCGCTTTGTAGATGGCAAGGTAAAAATAAAGATGATTAAGGCAGAACACTCATCTTCCTTCCCCGATGGCTCTTATGGAGGCAATCCTGCTGGTTTCTTGATTGATTACAACGATAATACTATCTACATTTCAGGAGATACCGCCTTGCATTACGATATGAAAATTATTCCTCACCAATACAAGGTGAATTTAGCTATTTTTCCTATCGGCAACAACTATACAATGGGCGTACGCGATGCTCTTACAGCGGCTCGTTTCGTAGAGGTAGGCAATGTGTTAGGTGTGCATTACGACACTTTCCCTGTAATTAAAATTGATAAAGAAGCGGCTAAACGCAAATTCAAAGACGACCACCGTCGCTTACACCTCTTAGAAATAGGTGCTACTCTTGATTTGGAAGATTTGAACATCAGCACGCTTTAAGAAATCTTATCACACGAACTTTGCCAAAGCCATAGAACTTTGGCAAAGTTTTTTTTCATACCTAAAATATCAAAATTTTGCTAATTTAGTAATCTACAAATTGGCTAATTGACAAATTATTCTTACTTTTGCGCCGTTTTTACAAAAGCAAAATATTTTAAACGGAAACAATGAAAAAACTTATCGCCTGCTTATTATCCAATCTTTTACTTTTTACCTCTTATCTCTTACCTCTTACCTTAGAAGCTCAGTCTTTCCAGGTCGCAATGCCTCTCAACACCAAACCTTTGCTCGCAGGTAATTTTGCTGAATTGCGTCCCAACCACTTTCACGGTGGCATCGACCTGAAAACCGAAAGTCGTGAAGGACTGCAGGTGTTTGCTGCCGAAGATGGCTATGTGTCTCGTATCAAAGTAAGTCCTTACAGTTATGGCAAAATGTTGTTTATTACTCACCCCAATGGTTATGTAACTACTTATGGGCATTTACAAAAGTACGCCCCTGAAATAGAAGCTTACGTAAAGCAAAAACAATACGAAAAGCAAAGCTATGATATCGATATACTTCTTCCCGAAAAACAATTTGTCGTAAAAAAAGGCGATTGGATAGCTCTCAGTGGTAATACAGGCGGAAGTAGAGGGCCACACTTGCATTTTGAGGTACGCGATATTCACAATAACGGTTGGAATCCTCTGCTTTTTGGTTTTCAAGAAATACAAGACACCACTCCTCCTGATGTATTGCTTGTATATGCTTATTCACTAAGTGATGATGCACAAATAGATAACACTCAGTTACCACGTCAGCTCAATAAAAATAAACAGATAGACGGCACTTACCTCACCGAGAAAGTTAATGCGATTGGCACTATAGGTTTTGGCATTTTGGGCTATGACCGTCAAGATGAAACAATGCACCGCAATGGTATTTACAAGGTGAGTTTACTTCTCAACGGAGAGACCCAGTTAGAAACTGTCTTTGATAAAGTGAACTATGACGAAACACGTTATCTTAATGCACTTATAGACTACGAACGATATGCACAACACAAAGGGTTTGTACAGCTTTTGTACAAATTGCCTAACAACAAACTCGAATCAGTATATCCTACCTTAAAACCTAATAAAGGTTATCTTACTATTGAAGAAGGTAAACAATACACCGTATCTATTATTGCAGAAGACTTTAAGGGGAATACCACTAAAATCAATATTCCTATTGAAGGCAAACGAGAGCCTTTAAAAACAGTTCGACCAGAACCTAAAGGCAATAAGCAAGTAATTGCTACTCGTGATAATTATTACGAAATGGAATACGGAAGTGTATACTTTCCCGAAGATACTTTTTATAAAGACTATTTGATGAATATTACTAGCACTAAGGATACTTTAACCGTAGGTAGTTCCTTCATTCCTGCTCAAAAGTTCTTTACTGTAACTATCAAAAGTGATACTTATGCCAATGAAGATACTTCTAAGGTATTTATAGCCCGTTCAAACGGGGGCTATGAACCAACGATCTATAAAGATGGTGTGTTTACAGCCAAATCGCGTAACTTAGGAAAGTTTTATTTACGTAAGGATACTATTCCCCCCACTCTTAAAGCAGTGAATTTTAGGAACGGAGGTATTGTGAAAGGCAATACTCTCAAGATTTTAGTAAGCGATAATCTTACGGGATTTGAATCTTGCTCTGCCACCCTAAATGGACAGTGGATTCTCTTTGAATATGAACCTAAAAACCGATGCCTCACCTTTCATTTCAGTGATATTGATACTACTCAAACCAATAGATACGAGCTTATTGTAAACGCGAAAGACAGAGTAGGTAACGTAGGAACTCTGAAAGCCAACTTCACAAAACTAACGACAAACAATTAACGACTAATAACTAATAGCTATATGAAACATATCATTTTTACAGAAAAAGCGCCAGCGCCCATTGGTCCTTACACACAAGCCGTAAAAGCTGGCAACACACTCTACGTATCAGGGCAAATACCGGTAAATCCTTCAACAGGAGAAGTAGTGAAAGGCATAGAAGCCGCTACCAAACAAGTAATGGAAAACCTCAAAGCTATCCTTACCGAAGCAGGAGCTACTTTTGAGAATGTAGTAAAAACCACTATTTTCTTAGCCGATATGGGGCAATTTGCGCAAGTAAATGGCTTATATGCACGCTATTTCAACGAGGCAACAGCACCTGCACGCGAAACCGTACAAGTAGCACAATTACCTAAATCCGTAGAAGTAGAGATTTCTTGCATTGCTGTATTGTAGTAATGCTGTGTAGAGAGAAAAAAGCTGTATAGCGAAACGCTATACAGCTTTTTTTATGGTATTATTTACAAGTTAAACCATTTCTGCTACTTTTATAACATCTAAGTGTTTAGTAGCATTTTTAATAGCACTATGTCTCTTCTCCATTATGGGCAGTAATATGAAATGTACATATACCTACTACCAAAAAAAGCTATAAAAACATTAAAAAACAGTTAGTTATAATAAAAAAGCCTGAAAAAGGCAGGAAAATGAAATGTACAAAAAACCGCTTTTAATTACCATTTAATTACCGAGTAATTGCCCAATAACTACCATTTAATTGGAAGTAACTACCATTGGTGGGTATATATACTCTTATAATTACCAAAACCCCAACAAATACGCCCATTTAGGGCGTTTTTTTATGTCCTTAAACTACCAATACACCGACTTCTAAACACCTTTAAAAGGTACCCACCCACCCAAGCCTAAAAATACCCTCTTTTTAGTATTAGGGGGACGCTTAGGGGGACAGTTAGGGGGACACTTTTTGGCTATTTTTAGGGTAGTGGAGTAGGTTATACCCTCTTTTTTGTGCAACCAATGGGCATTTTTATTGAGTAGAGGGGGGTGTATTGTAGTGCTTTTTACAGCTTATTTTTATATAAAATACTAATTATTAATGTTTTACTTTGAAAATATGTAAAAAGGGTATAGTTTCTCCTGTACTTTCTATGACTTTGCACCTCTAACAACTGCTTTTTTCTCTATATTAATATGGAGTATTAAACCTAATAGTTACTTTCACCAACGCTAAAGCCTTGATAGAGGCAAAGGGAATATCTTTATCGGCGTGATTGGGGTTCTCACTAACCAATTTTATATAGTTCTTTCCTTTTTTACTTTTATGTATATACTTAACAGCTAACACCTCTTCCCAATCTCCTAAATCATAGCCTAATACATACATTTCCCCAAATAGAAGGTAATCTAAATTAATTGGAGACTCCTTATAAAGAATAATGTCCCCAGACCTTAACAAAGGGAGCATACTATCACCTATAACACCAAATGCACCATCGCATCTCGGGGCGTTAGGTATCTTTATAGTATCAATAATATTAACCCTCTTGTCTCCTTTTAAAAAAGACGATAGCCCAGCCGTAGCATCTAAATCGTAGAAAGGTATTTCTTGTGTATCTATGATAGCATCACGGGTTTTACGGTTACCTTTAATAATAGTAACTTCTTGTGATTGATTTTCGTGCTCAGGTTTCAGCATTTCTCCTCTTCCTGTAAGCAACCACTCAGGACTTACATCGGGATATTTAGCAACTATTTTTGCCAAAATATCGGAGCTAAGGGCTTTTTCCTTTGCTTTTCCTTTAAAATTTCCGTATGTAATACCCAAATCATCAAAAAATTTTTCTCTTGCAATACCCTTATTCTCAGAGATATACAAGACTCTCTCTTTAATATTAGAAAAAATAGTTGCCATAAAATTTGCATATTAGAAAAAATAGTTGCTATCTTTGCGCCAGAATTGGAACAATAAGTAACAATGGACAAAAGTAAGAAAAAAAAGTATAACAAGTACAATGCAAGCGTAATAAATGCATTGATTGAGAAACACGGTTTCTCTGGGCGATACATTCGCCAGTGTGTAAGTGGCGAGCGTACAAGCCTCTCAGCCGACAAAATCAGAAAGGACTATCAAAGTATGATTGCCCCTTCTGAAAAGAAAGTAAAAGAATTTTTAAACGATTAAACAATGAATGACATCACAATCATCGAACAAAACGGCATTCAGTTAATAGATGCCCGCGAACTCCACAGAAGATTAAGAGTTCAATCCAAGTTTACAAACTGGTTCCCTCGTAGGGTTGAGGAATATAGATTTGACGAAGGTAAAGACTATTTTGCTGAAAATCAACTTTTGCCCAAAAATGGGCAAAAGGTATCCCACAGACCACGCACCGAGTATTTCCTTACAATAGATATGGCTAAGGAAATAGCAATGGTAGAACGAACTGAAGTAGGCAAGAAGATACGTAACTACTTCATTGAAATGGAAAAGATAGCCCAGCAGTCTATCATCAAAATGCCTCCCTCACTCAATGTTTACGGCAAGGAAGCTCTGCCCTATATAGAGTGGTTGCTATTACACCAATACTCGGTTACCAGTGGGCAGTATCATCGCCGTATCAAAAAGCACCCTGAGCACTTCTACCGCACTGCTGAAGGCAAGTGGTACATCAACAGAGAGTTTGCCGAAGCCCTTTTGCAACTGCGCAACGGCTATCAACAGCTTACCAAGGTCCAAGGACTGCCACAAGTAGTACAATTAGAGTTAAAACTTTTTGAAGCATAAAACTATGAAAGTAGGAGACAAAGTAAGAGAAATTCCAAATGAATCTGGCTGGATAATGAAAGAAGGAGTCGGTATAATCCTTAAAGTCTATAACGAAGGAGAAGACACTCGTGTAGATGTAGACTTCGGAGATGGAAGAATTTATATCTATTTTATAGAATGTTTGGAACCAATAAAAGAATAATGTAATGATACAAGTAAAAACACAAGTAGTGCTCATAGAGAACGAAGATAAAAAAGAGCATAAAGTAATAAAAACAGTTCGCTTCTTAGGGTTACTCATATTTAAGAAAGAAAGCCCTTTAGGAATGTAAAAAGGGGCATACTGCACTGTATGCCCCAAAGATAGAAACTTAGCAACTATCTTTTAGAGGAGAGTCTATTCATTAAAGACTCAAAAGACTCATTAGTATAGATTTCCTCCCCGTTAATGAGAGTAATCATACAAAAGTCGCTTCCTCTTCTTACGGTGATAATATGGTGAGTATTCACCACTAAAAATTCACCTTCCAGTGTGGTTGTAATTCTAATGAACATAATTACTAAAATTAAAATTAGACGCCACAAAGTTAGTAATTATTTCCCAAGGTTGGTACGACCAACGGCGAGAAAGTTCGTAGCGGTTCGCAACCGCCTTGGGAAGCATTTAAAAACCTTTTAAAACACATTTAAAATGACAACAAAAACCATTTACCTCCTCAATGAGGACTTCCTTATCATCGGCAAAGAGATACGCACTATTTTCTTAGGTATAGTAGTGAAAAGAGAAAAAATAGAGTACCGCAAACTCGTAAAGTACTATCCTACTATTAAGGAAGTAAGTCATCAAGAGCCTTCCGATGCTCCTCTATTTCCTCTAATTTCATTTGCAGGAAGTTCCGAACGGTCTCGTTCTCAAGAGAAGTGGGCATTAGAGCAAATAAACCGTGTACGTTCTGGGCAAAAAATTCTAAAAACAGTTTTCTAAAATAGATGGCATTCTCATCGCCCTCTATGGTTTTTAACCAATTCCAAAAGAATGTTTCAAAAGCCTCAAAACGTGCCCCTAATGCTATTGAATTAGCATAGGCAGTAGTTGAAATTTCGTTATTCATAATTCATTAATTTAAAAGCGCAAAGATACTAAAATGTACGCATTCCAAAATAACATATTATCTATCCCCGCACGCCTACTTTATAGCGATTGGAAGGTAGTTACTTATGAGTACTACAAAAAGCTATGTGCTCGTGGTAAGCTCCAAGTTACCCAAGCGGGCAAAGGACAAGGTAATGAAGCGTGGGTAGCCTTTGATAGCCTCCCCTTAGTGAAAGGTGTGAATACAAAAGAATTTTGCGTGCGTATGCTCGGCAAGCCAGAAGAGGCTCACATCGTTACCAATGTATTAGAAGAGTATATTGTACCCGACCCCGAAGCCATCAACTTCTTTGCCGAGCACCGCAAACCTAACGGCAAATCACTCCCCCTCCCACAGCAGAGGGAGAAAGCCACCTCCGCTATGATACTGGGTGCCATCGAAACCCTACTTAAAAGCCGTCCGCTCACTGCCAAAGCCTTTGGTAAGCGCAAAACCCAAATATGGCAAAATATCAGCGAAGCCGTGAATGCCCTAAACCCCGAAAAGTGGAGCTTTTCATTACCTAACAACCCACGAAGCCTACAGCGCAAATACAACCAATTCCTTACCGAGCGTTACGCTACCTTTATTCACAAGGGCGAGGGCTCCGACAATGCTAAAATAGTAACCCCTACAATGGAACGCCTCTTTATATCCATCTGCTGTATGCCTAATAAACCTTACATCAGTTCGGTATACGATATTTACAAGCAGTTTCTATACGGCGAAATAGAACTTTTCGACCGTGCTACAGGCGAACTCTTTAATGTAGACGATTTTTGCGATGAGAATGGTAACCTGTTAGAAGTCTCTGAAAGCACTGTAAAACTATGGCTTAGCAAAGCCGAAAATCAGCTTATCATAGCCAAAGCCCGCAATGGAGAGTACGATTTTAGCCACAAGTTGCGCCCTCACGTTCACCGCCACGCACCGCTCTACTCAATGAGTAAGATAACCCTTGATGACCGCGATATAATGCACACCAAACTACCCGACGGCACCAAAGTAATGGCATACTATGCTTATGATGTGATGAGCACCGCTCTTATAGGTATTGCTCACAGTAAGAAAAAAGACACCGAGCTTTTCTTAGACTGCTTCCGCTCAATGTTTCAGTTCACTACCTCCTACGGCTTGGGTACCCCAATGCAGATAGAAGTAGAACGACACCTAACGGGAGAGTTTGCCGACGGGCTACTGAAAGCCAACAACCTATTTCCGTTTGTGCGGTTCTGTAACCCTACCAACTCACAAGAGAAGTATGCCGAGACAATGATACGAGGTAAAAAATACGGCATTGAGAAAGATAGACACCAAAACGTAGGTCGCCACTATGCCCGCCGTGATAGCAACCGCACCACACAACAAAAGATATTCGACGAGTTCAACAACAATTATAAAGAAGCCAAAGCCTCTTATGATGATATTGTAGCAATGGAACTCCAAGAGCAAACCCTATACAACAACCAACCCCACCCCGACCAACAACGCTTCCCTGGGAAGACACGTTTAGAGGTATTTTTAGAGAACGTAAACCCTAATTTGCCACAACTCAACCGAGCCCTTTTAGCCCAATACATAGGCAAATGCACCACTACTACCATACGCCGTAGCCAATACGTAACCGTACAATACCAAAAATACCAACTACCCAACCCGCAAGTACTTACCTTATTAGCCCCCAACAACTACCAAGTAGAAGCCTATTACTTGCCTAATAAGGACGGTATTACCGAAGTGTATTTATACCAAAACGGAGCCTTTCTTTGCACTTGTAGCCCTGTGCCTACCTTTAACCGTGCTAATGCCGAATGGACAGAAAACGATGAGCAACAATATGCTGAAGCAATGAGTTACGTTACCCAGTTCGACCAAATGGTACGTGCCCAATCAGTGCAAAAGCTCAACCGCTTAGGAAGCCTCACCGCACCCATACCCACCGCTACCGAAGTAGATTACACACCAGTAGACTACACCGATACACCCGCACTCAACTATCAAGAGTACAGCAAAACAAAAGTAGAAACCATAAATAAAGCATTATTAGACTTATGATAACCACAGCCCTAAAAGAAAAAATCGTGCAAGCAATTGCCGAAAACCGACAAAACTACCGCTATGACACCCACCACGCCAAAAGTCTTGGCATCAATGGTGCACAGTACAACCGAGTAATGAAAGGCGAACGTGATGGCGTTCTCTCCGATGCCAAATGGATAAGCATCGCCCGCAAACTACAAGTGCAACTCCGCGACGAGGCTCCTTGGGTAACCGTAGAAACCGAAACCTTTCAGTACATCTACAGTCAGCTTACCGCCTGCCAAACACGTTCGCTTTCAGCTATCTTATGCGACCGCGCAGGTATAGGCAAAACACATACCGCCAAAGTGTATGTAAGCAAAAACAAAAATGCCGTCTATATCGACTGCTCTCAGGTAAAAACCAAACAAAAACTTATACGCAAAATCGCACAAGAGTTTGGCATTACCTATACAGGACGATATGCCGAAGTGTATGAAGATTTGGTTTACTACCTAAAACAGCTTGAAAACCCATTAGTAATATTAGATGAAGCTGGAGACCTCGAATATCACGCCTTTTTGGAACTCAAAAGCCTTTGGAATGCTACTGAGTACGCTTGCGGTTGGTATATGATGGGGGCAGACGGTTTGCAAGCTAAAATCGACCGTAATAAAGGTATCAAAAAAGTAGGCTATGCCGAAATATTTGACCGTTACGGCTCCAAGTACAGCCGTGTAAGTCCACCCTCCGATAAAGAAGCTATCGAAGCCTTCCTGCTCAGCCAAATAGCGCAAGTAAGCCAAGCCAATGGCTCTACTATCAGCCCCTCACAAATGTATGCTAATACCGCAGGAAGCCTCAGAAAAGTACGCACTGAAATTGAAAAGCAACGCCTACAACAACTCAATAATGGAAAATAACGAAAAAACAATCATACCTCGCGCCTACACCTATGAAGATTTAGCGCGGAAAAAGTATAAAACTATCGACCTATCGCCTCAATGGGCAGAGCACCTCGGTGAAGTAGAACGCAGTGGCACGCTACTCATCTATGGAGACTCAGGACACGGCAAAACCACTTACGCTCTACAACTAATGAAAGAGCTATGCCAAAAAGAAAAGGTGCTGTACAACTCATTAGAAGAGTATGGAAGTAAGTCGTTACTTGTGAATTTAGACCGCTATGGACTAAAACAATATCACAAACGATACACCCTACAAAAAGAAAACATTGATAAAATGATGTTACGACTGGACCGTCCACAACAACCTAAAATAGTATTTATTGACAGCATACAAGAGTGCTTCGATGGTAAACCCGCAAGACTATACAATAAACTTATCGAAGCATTTCCTAATACCCTCTTTATCGGTATATCACAAACCGATAGCAAAGGAAACCCAAAAGGAGCCGTTGCCAACAAATTCTACTGGCTTAGTCAAAACCGTATATTCGTCAAAGACTTTCGAGCCTACATAGAAAAGACACGAACTGGAGCCAATGAGTTAGAGCCCTATCTCATCTCATCCGAAAAAGCCCAAGAACGCGAATTTAAACTCTTAAAAACAAGCTAACACCTATGAATACAATAGCCCAGCAAATCACCTATCGCCACGCCCTTGCCAAGCAATTAGGGATCACCTATTTGCAGTACGAGAACCTCCGCTATGAGTTCTTTATAGACTGGTGCGATAACCTCTGCTATTTGGGAATGGGAGGTATCTTAAAACAACTCACTTGTAACGATAACCTCCTCAATTGGTACGATGATCAATGGTACAGCGAGGTGGAGAAAACCATCGAACGCCTCTACGGCAACGACATCACCCTATTCAATGCCGATGACGTTCTCCTGCTCATCACCATATACACTGAGAATATCCTGCAATACTACCCAAGTGTGTTACTCAAGAAAATAACTGCCTGTGCGACTCGCACCGAAGATAAACCGGACGAAATATGAGAATAGAACCTAACGAAATTAGCGATTACGACTACATCAACCGCAAGCTCAGAGAGCACGCACAAGAGCTACTCAATAAAGCCAAAAAACAAAAGCGTCCTGTGCGATACCTCCCGCAAGGTATTAGCGGTGATAGTGTAATTTGGTGGGCAGACCTCAAAAAATACGGCAAACTAATAAAACAGAATAACTAATGAAAAATAGATTTTTAGAATACACCGAAGCCCTTTCGCTCGACACTTTCCTACAAATACTCACCTTCGAGCAACGGCTACAAACCTGCCAATACCGCGCAGGTAAAACCGACAAAGTGCCTACTTTAGTGCAGAAGTTACAGGATTGGTGTGCTTACAATCAGTGGCAACCTCCTGCCTTTCGCTATGACGCTTTTACCCGAGAACTATTATGGGAAGACGACAACGCCGAATGGCAACCACTAAGCAAGCACCCGCTATATAAAGTAAAAGTAACAGGATATTAACAAATAACAATTATTAATTATGACAGTAGATTTAACACACCTCACAGCCGAAGAGCTCAAAGCAGAACTACAACGACGTGAAAAACAACAAAATGAAAACCGCGAGGCATACAAAGCCCTCGTCAATGAGGCAATTCCACAAATCATCGGCAAGCTACAAACCTATTCAGAACAGATGGCAGAAGTAAAGCTCCACACCTTTGAAGCCCTCAAAATCTTGTTAGACACCAAAAATGAAGTTTATGATGTTAAAGGAGACCAACAGAGCCACACTTTCACCGATGAGCACGGCAACACCATCACCTATGGTTTCCGCGTTATCGACAATTGGGATGACACTGTTAATGCTGGTATAGAGAAAGTAGGTCACTTTATCTCATCACTGGCTAAAGACGATGATAGTGCCCGACTTGTGAATGTCATCAACCGCCTATTAAAAAAGGATGCAAAAGGAAACCTAAAAGCCTCCAGAGTGTTAGAACTCACCCGTGTAGCCAAAGAGTTCAACAGCCCCGCCTTCACCGATGCTGTAACCATCATAGCCCAAGCCTATCGTCCACAGCGTTCGGCATTCTATATCGAAGCTAACACGATTGACGAGCAAGGCAAAAAGTGTAACATACCTTTATCACTCTCATCGGTAGACTTCCCCCCAGGCACCGACATTAAAAGCCTCTTCCCCGTACACGAGAAGTACGAAGAGAAAGCGTAACAACATCAGTCGTCAGATTAGTCGGACTGGTCTGGCGACTATTTTAAATAACCTTTAAACACTGTTTAAAATGAACCCCGATGCTTTAATAGTAGACAAAATTAGAGAGAGTTTGCAGAAAGATTTAATAGAAAAATACAAAGGCAAAACCCTCGCAGAGATAGCCAAAGAAAGTGGCTTTACTGTAACTCATACTTATACCAGTGAGTTTATAATATCAGATAAAAAACACAAAAACAATAATAGATGATGTATTTTATAACAAAAAGAACTAGCAAAACCGGCAAAAAGTTTCAGAAGCTCTCCGATAAATTTAACGTCTGCTTTGAGAACCAAAAAGCATTAGCCGATAAATATGGTTTTACATATTGGAGAGAAGCCCTTTGGAAAGTAGCGGGAGGCATATCTTCAGTGATATTCCCAGAAGACACTATTGTAGATACCAAAATATGGAAGGAAGTCAGAAATGGTGAATATATGCCCAAACTAAATATCAAACAAGGAAAGGCTATACAAGCCGACTTCAACAAAGCTGTCACTGTTAGCAAATCCGAACTCAACGCCTGCATAGGTTGGGACGAAGGCTTTAGCCAAAGCATAGGGTTTAATAGCTCTAACGACAAATACTTTGGCTTTATCATTGATGATGATTGGACAGATATTATCATTCCTAACGATTGCACCGAAATAACAGCAACTAAGTACCGAGAACTTTTTAAATAATAATGTATGGCAACCGCAATAAAAGCACACCAAATTCGTATACTGCAAACACTACTTAGTAAGCGTTTCAGATACCGAGAAGCCCGCCTAAACTTTGTATGTAGCTTTATTGGCAGAGAGCTTCCAAGTACCAAAAACCTCACCGAAGACGAGTTTTTTGCCCTTGCCGAGCACCTTGGTTATAAGTTCGAGATGTACGCCTATTTTGACACCCAAAATAAGCAACACCTAAAGCTATTATCCCTATGTCACGAACTCGGCTGGCGCGATACAAGTAACCCCAAGTACGCCGACATCAAACGCCTTGGCAAATGGTTCTGCTCAAGCAAAAACCCATTCAAAAAAAGTCTTCAAAACCTCACCCCCAGTGAGGTAGGAAAAGTAAATAACATCTTTGAAAAAATGCTCACCCAACGCTATGAAAGAAGTTAGAAAATTAGCCAATGAGAAAATTAGCAAATTAACCTGCTCTCACAAGCATAAAGAGCTCCGCACCCTTGCCCACTACTGTACTGTAGAAGTAACCGCCTTATTCTGCAAGGACTGTGGAGTACAACTCACCAAAGAAAAATGGGAAGTATAACCTTTTAAACACTATTTAAAATGAAAGAGACACCTACACATTATTTTTGCCATTTAGTCGGTGGCATACAAACTAAGAACAAGTTGCAAGAACAATTTTCTTGTTTTCTCAGAGGAATGGATGGCGAACTGTACCAAGCAAAAAAGTTAAATAAAATAAAAGAATACATCATCGAAAAAGCCAATGAACTTAATGAAGAGTACCCCGATGCAAACCCCTTAACATTTCCTTTACACAATACTCAGAAAAAGACAAATATTACCTATGCGGGTTTGAGTTTAACAGCTTTATTTTGATACCTGCTTACTTAATTAAAATATAAAAACAAATGACCTACACTGTAACCATACACCGTACCCACACATTACTTAAGCTCACCTACAAAAAAGGTGAGCTTTGCAAAATAGAAATCAAAAGCGGATGCCTCAATAGCCAGCAATACCAACAACTCGGAGCTATCCTACCCCCACGAGAGGAAGATATAGAACGCTACCAAGAGCAATGGAACGGCAGTGTGTCCTACCGTGAGGATGTGCCCGAACCTTTAAGTCTTTATGGAAAGTTTTTAGACGAGTGGTTTGCCTTTTACAAACACCTGTACGGCTTCCCTCCCAAGTTCACTGGAGCCGACGGCAAAGCCCTCAAGCAAATCATTAGCTATCTGCAACAAGTATCAGCAAACGACACTGAAGCCCTTGCCACGTGGCAATACCTACTCAGCAATTGGCAGAAGATGGACGCCTTTCACCAAAAGAATACCGATTTAAAATACATCAATTCACAACTTAACAAGATATTACAAAATGCAAAACGAGGTAACAGTAGTGCAACAACAGCCTACAGCGATAATTTCAAGCGAGAGATTCTTCAAGGTCTATTCACCCGCTAACTGTATGTTACATAGCTATAAACTCAAAACCATAGACGATGCTATCAACCTGCCTACGCCCAGTATCAACGCCGTAAGGCGTGACTATGGAGCAGAGGCTTGCGACAAGTTCGTGATGGCGTGGCTCGTCTACCTAAACGAAATGCTCAACCTATCCCGTCCAATGAGTGAAGACCAAATAAGGCTTTGCAGTAGCCAAATAATGAACGATTACGGTTACTTAAAGCTCACCGAGATTTCCTTCATATTCAAACGCATATTATCGGGCGAATACGGCGAGTTTTATGAACGTCTTGGCATTGATAAAGTACTTAGTTTTTTTCGCCAATACGACAAAGAACGCTTCACCTTTATAGATGAACAACGACAGCGAGAGCACTCCGAGTTTCGCTATCAAGAACGGGCTAATGAAACCCCTTTAGATGACTTTAAACGTCGTTTAAAAAAAGCCTACAGACTAATCTAAAATGAGCTAATTAGTAATTTTTAACATTTGCTAATTGGCTCATTTGCTAATTTGCTAATTATGTCATATCTTTGCACTATAAAATTCCTCATTCTCTTTGGTATATGCAACTTAAACGCAAATGTAAACAACGCCTACAGAGGCGTAATGAAAAGATACGTGAACTCTTCGGTGAGCTTACTAACAAGTACCCTCAATGGCGTATAGACGCGGTGATTGAGGAGGTAGCAGGTAGGGTATATTTGTCTCCTCGCACCGTAGAAGCTATCCTCTCTTATGAAGGTATTTATGCAGAAAGTTAAAAAAGTTTTAGTTGTTTACCTCTATTCTTTTTTATTTTGTACTTTTGCGGTCTAAAATATATTTTCTATGAGTAAACCAAAGAATGTAAAATGTAGAGCTTTTAGAATTAGTACAAGTGATTTTTCTGATAATGCTAAAAGTATTTTTTCTTTATTATGCGAGCAACTACCTAAAAGTAAAGCTAATGAAAGGAGAATGCGCTTAAATACTAAAGACGAAAGTAGGGAAGAGGATTTGATATGCGATTATGAAATATCAGAGGGTGTTATTTTTGGTACTTTATTGCGAATTAAGAGTAGTGATAATATACCAGAAATTCCAGAAGAAGTGTTTGAGGAGAACATTATTCACTTAGAACAATTAAGAGATTTAGATGTTAATTCTTCTTTATTCTACAAAGACCACTATTATTTTCTACTAAATGATAAGTATTTAATAGTAACACTAAGAGGTAATATTCCCATCACCCATTTTCAAACATATACGAATTGGTTGTTAGAGTCATTAAGAGCAAATACTCTTTTTGAATTTACCCCTATTATAAAAGAAAACCCTAATATTTCTCTTAGTGATTTGAAATCTTTAAGAATACAAGATCCCGTACGAAAGGAGGAAGATAATTTTGATTTAACAGAAACAAAGAGTATTAGCTTTAAACTACTTAGAGAAATGCTTACGGATGTACTTTCTTTTGATGAAGTGAAGGCTTCCGAAGTAATATCAGCTGAATTATTACTTAAATTTAGCAAGCCTAAAAAAATGAAAGAGGAAGATTATCAAAACTATTTTGGCGCACAATTAAAACCTATTTCTGATTTAGAAAATGTTACTTTTATTACTAAAAAAGGAAAAACTATAAAAGGAGATGAAATGCAGGAAATGCAGGAATTTAAAGTAGAAACTACTGACTCTGGTAAAATATCAGAACCTGAGCTAAAACAAGCAATGGAAAAATATTTAAGAGAACTCGAAAAATGTTTCAATTAAAAGACATATTAGTTTTACTATTTGCGGTTATACTTTCATTATTCTTTAAATGGTATTTAAATGATTATTATATGAATACTTTATTTACTATTTTAGGAATAATGTTTTCTATTGCTATGGGATTACTAATAACTTTTAATTTACAAGGTATTAAGAATAAGAGAGTCATAGATAAGTTGCGAAGTAATATAAAGAAAGTACGCCATTCTTATATCAAGTACTTTGCTTTTTCAACATTATTGTACTTATTAGAAAAATACCTTAGAGATAAAGAAAACAATCTCTATGATTTTTCAATAAGAGAGATAAGTATAACTATAAACTTTTCACTTATTACGGTTGTTATATTACTATATAGTATTATTTATTTCATAATCAACTTTATAGCAATGCAAAAGCTAAGTGATAATTTATATGATGAAGTGAACTCAAAAAAATAATTAACAAATTATTTTGGTAGTTTAAAATAAATTTGTACTTTTGCAGTACAAATTGGTTGGGAGGCTACATAAGAAAACTCTCGACCCCGACTCAGGCAGGTAAGTAACTCATATTTACCTGCCTGTTTTATTTTACAGAGTCCAGTCTTCTTTAAGTATGTCTTCCCTTAAGTAGGTTTTGTCTATACCATTTCTAATAACTAATACTTCCTCAATCCAAGTAGAACGTTTTACCCTATCCTGAATACTATCGCGCAAGTCTCCATTTGATATATCTGTTTTAATATCCAACACAATGTGTTTGGCTTGTTCCTTTGTACCCCTCAAGGCATTATCAACAGCACTTTTAGTAGGTTTATGAATGCGCTTGTACTCTTGCTTTATCTCTAACGTTTTATTGAATGTATCGGCGCTCTTCACCCCTGATATGTTGGATTTTTCTATAAGGTCTATTTCATAGCCATATTTATTAGCTAAGTAAGAAGCTATTTCGGCATTCTCTGTTTTCTCTGCCTTACCGTGCAAAGAACTTACTCTTACCGTGCCTTTTTCAGTAGGTACAGTCTCCCACGTTTCTACTCTTTTTGCCTTAGCTTTTTCCTTTTTAAGACGTTTCTGTAGCTTCTTATCTACCTCATTTACTTGTCTTTCGCTCATTCCTTTGGCATAGGGTATTACGGGGAATATCTCACCCGAAAGAGCGGGGTTATTAGCAAAGGCTTCTTTTATAGGTACGTCTTCTGCGCGTACGCCTTCTGTTACTGGAGTAGCAGTAGGCTCTACATAGCAACGACAGCCCCAATCATTAGGAGGTAGGTGTGTTTGCCAAAATGAATGCTCTACAGGTAGAGTAAGTCCGTCCCAAGCACGGTGGCTTTCACGGGTACGGTCGTCGTGCACCGCGTGATAGGTAAGGTTTGGGTATACGCGCTTGTTAGCTATATACTCCTCGTACTTTTGTGCCGATAAGGCATTGGCTACTGTTTGGTTGTACTCGGTTTGTAACCAACGCCTATTGTATTCTATATTCAGTTTGTTAGCCTCTGCCTTGAACTCTTGCCACGACAGCACCTTACCATTTTTAGTTAGAGAGGCTTCTATCTGCTGTTTAAAACTCGTTTCTTTGAAAGCTGAGAAGCGTGCAAGGTTGTGCTTTAGTGAGGTTACGAGTTCGGTATTAGTTTCCTCAATAGTAGGGTTGTAGCCCTCTGCTAAGGCTTTATTTAGGTGCTTGTAGTAGTATTGCCATAGTTCTTTGCTTTGTGCTTCACTAATACTACGCTCTTCAAAAGCCTCACGTATGTACCCCTCTATGAGCCTACTCAAGTCGTTGTCTTCCTTGTTGAGCTTTATAGGCTCGTGCTCGGAGCAACAATGGGTATGATAATGTAACTTGAGTAGGCTTAGGCTTTTTTTGACTCGTTCTGTTCCTCACCCCGTCCCTCTCCCAAGGAAAGGGAGGAGGTAGGCATACTTTCTATTTCCACCCCATAAGTACGCTCTATATAGTCTTGGGTAAGGATATAGCCACGCCCTAAGAGTACGCCATCTATACTGATTTGCTTGTTTGGGTCTGTTGTTTTTTCTACCGCTATTTTGGCGTTATCGGGGATAGGATAACCAATAGCACGCATAGCCGGCAAAAGCTGATTATTGAGGAATGCCAACATCTTCTTTTCGTCGGCATAGACAACCTCCTCCAAAGTATTCTCGTGTACTGTGCCTTGTGCCTTGCTACTACCGTTTTCGGTAGTCATTGTTTGGTGAAGTACGAGTTTTGATAACTCCTTGTCTAAGGCTTCAATTTTGCGGTAAAACACTTGGAAAGCATCGGCTTTGCTGTTCTCCTTAATATCTACTTCTGTACCAATAGGAAAAACGCCATACGAAGCCGAACCCATTTCCTCCAACCAATGGGCAACTTCCTCTTTCACACTATCACTTTGCGAAGCAATTTTGGCAATACGTATAGGAATACCGAATAACTCCTCGAACTCGTCCCACGAACCCCACGAATGGCGCTTGAGGATAGCATAAGGGGTAGCCTTTTCGAGTAACCCCGAATGCTTGTAAAATTGTGCTACCAATACTACCTCTTGCACATCTCGTAGGTCTATGCCAGTGGTAGCATCGTAGTCTTTTAAAAGTACGTGTTTTTCGGGGATTACCAAGCCTCTATCAATAAGTTCTACGGCTTTGATTTCGCCCTTGGTTACCTCTTTGAGCCATATAGGTGAATGCCCGTGATAGATGCTTTGATGAGCGAACTCGATAACATCTTCAAACCATTGTTTATCCTTAATATACTCGGTTAGGGTGTCGTCTTTAATCTCATCGATGGCGATAACGTAGTCCTTATTCGTAGTTCTTAAAGTACGATTTTCGGTGATACCTGTAAGGTGTCCGTCGAGGAGTACATCCTGGTATACCTCCTCCAGAGGGTAAGTACGAGGATAGTCCACACTATAGCGGGCATAACGTGCTGAGTGCCAATGGTTAAGTTCGGTACGCCATAGCCTGCGTTGGCGCTTGATGATGTCCACCATTAGATTGGTTACCTGCTGAATGTTTTGAGCTGTGTTTTTGCCCAAATGTACCTTTTTATTAAGTGCATTACCACTAAGGGTGACACTCTTTTCTATACGTTGTTTATGGAGTTGCTTTGCCATTATTTTAATTGATGAATAAACGGTCTATTTCCTTTTTGATATTGTTGAATAAGGTTTTGGAGTTGCCTATGAATTGTCGCTTAGGCATACCTTTCAAGCCCTCGTTGTGTCTTAGGGCATACTCCTTATGGGTGTAGAAGGTAACCTGCATTTTCTCCATACGCGCCCTAAAAGAGTGTCGTAGCTTGTTGCCTCCTGAGTTGTATCCTGTAAGGATAGCTCGCCCCTGGTTACGCTTGCCAAAGGGGGTAAAAGTACCTTTTTTGCCTACTCTATCTGAGCGATAACGGGTAAGGTCTCGCCCTCGTGTATCGGTAGTTTTGCGAGGTTGCCACTTCTGTAAGCCCTCATCATTAAACCCCTCATCTTGGAAGTTCTTTTGAATAAACTTGAGTCCCTCTGTTTTAAGCACAATAGGGATATCCTCTTTCACTAAGCGTGCGAGGGATTCAAGCTTTTTGCGGAGTTCTTGTAAATTGTTATTAGACATAATTACCAATGATTTTTATAGGTTTTTCGCCCTCCGAGCTTCATAAAGGGGGTGGGCGTATCAGGGGTGCCGTCGCCATCGGTGTCTCTTAGTCGCTTGGGTAGGGCGACTTCTATTTCTCCTTTGGCTATCTTTTCGAGCCATAGCATAGCCTCATCATAGCGAAGCTTCGCCACTTGGTTGAGGGTTTTGGTGCGCCTAATATAGATTTCGTGGATAACAATATCCTTGAGGTACTTTAACAGTATTTTACTGCGTTTGTCTCCCTCTTTGGCAAAGATAGCTTCGGTATCATAGTACTTATATAAATAAGAAGCTATTAGGTCTATGCCTTCGGCAATGATTTCGGTTACTATCTGCTCGTCGCCTTGGGTGATAAGGTCTATTACCTCTTTGGTGGCGACTGTTTTGAGTTCGTCTTTGGTTAAAAACACGTTGATAATGATTAATTGTTAATGATTAATTATTTGCGATTTGCAATCGTTTGTTAGCATAAGGATACGGAGTTCGCCTATAAATGCGCGTGGTGAAGGTTATACGATAGCTCATAATGCCATCATCACTTAGGCGCAATTCTTCCTCTCGCACCTGTTGTACAGGCTTGAACTGTTCGCCTTGCAGGAATTGTATGGTATCGGTGATTTTGTCCAATATATCCAACTCCATAAGCCCCTCTTCGGCATCAGCAGTGCCTAAGTGTTGGTCTGTCCAGCCGTCCTTGCAATAAAAGTCTATATGGAATTCACACTCGCCCTCTTGCACGTGCTGTGTCATCGTTTCGTATGTGATAGGCATTACCTGAATGAGAGTGGCAGTCCATATTTCGGGGTATCCGTTTTCTGGATTGTCAAACTGACCGCGTTGTAGGTCTATCAGCTCAATGCCTTCAATAGTGGCAAGGGCTTTTTTTACTTTTACAAATAGTTCTTTTCTCGGAGTACTCATATAGTTCTACGTTTGTGTTTAGCAATAAAAGGTCGCCCGCTTTGCAAGGGTTTTTCTGAGTAGCCAAAATACTGTTGGGCAAGGGTAATGGCACGCTCTAAAGTGTCTGGGGCGTCATCGTGTGAGGTAGTCCCTTTTTCAAAGGAAAGCACCTGCTTAATAAAAGCGTTGTAGTCACGTTCTGAACGCTTGGGAAGAGTCTCGTCCCAGTACAATATTTTGCGAAAGAGCGCATTGGTAATACCCGCCGAAATGCGATTGTGCTTGTCGCCCTCTTGGTGCAAACCAATAGGGATATTAGGGCAAGCGTTGTCCTCGGCACTTTGCATAATGATAGGGGTGTACACCGCTTTCTGTGCCATAGTAGCATCAAAGAAGCCCATTGTATTAAAGCCTTTTTTTAGATACTTCTTTACCCACTGGGCACGTACTTCCATAGCTGAATTAAGCTCACAACGTTGGCAGAATACCTCCAATACATACAGTTTAATACCTTTAATGCCAATAAGTACTCCCGCTTTATAGTCGCCTGTAGCGGTATAGGACAAGTCCCAATGGTCAAGCAAGCCGTCCCACGCCTCATTATCTGCTATGCGTACCAAGGCAATATCTTTCGCCTTAAAGAGCTTGCCCTCTTCAATAGGGTTGTTAAAATCCTCCCGCTGTGAGGTATAGTAGTCATCGTTGAACAGAATGCGGATAATATCCTCCTTAGTATCGCGTTCTTTCCACGAGGGCTCCCACTCTACATCCATATAGTTCTCGCGGGTGATATTCACCGTGGCAAGGTTCGTAACCGAGTCGTGCAGGTGTGGGCTGTCTTTCCACTTGTCATAGAGGTAGTCCAATATGCCATCTTTGACGATATAGTTGTTGTTGATGATGAGCCTTCCTCGTTTGCGGTGAAAGGCTTTCACTAAATCGCCCGTTATCTTCTTGCCGTACTTCTCTATCATATCGGGGCGTTTGGCTCTATCCAAGTCCTCTATATCGTCTAAAATAGCCAAGTCGGGGCGATACATCCCAAAACGCAAGCCCCTAAAAGGTTGGTTAAGCCCTAAGGCTTTGAAGTGCTTGCCGTCCGTAGTTTGAAAATCTCCATCCGACCAATCCCCATAAGAGAGTTGCAAACCAAAGTCTTTGATAAACTTCTGGTTATTTTCTAAGTGCGCTTGTAGGTCGGATAGTAGTATTTTAGCCAAGCCCTCGTTAGCCCCTATGAGTATAGGAAAGAAGGTGAGGTTATTCTGCTTGAGGTGACAGATGTTGCCTACATTAGATTGTATAGACTTACCTGCGCCTCTGAACTTCTTTCTGAATTGGCGTATAAACGGGTCCTTGTACAAACGAATATAGTCGTCAATATGAAACTTAGGAGTCTTGGCATCACCCAGGGGCAAACCACTGTCTAAGCCAAAATAGTAGTCGAAAAACTCACCATAGTTTTCTGGTTTTAAAAGTCGCTTGATACGTGCTTCCTGCTCGTCGGCTGTTTCCTTCTGTATAGCCTCGTAGGTAAGCTCTCGTATCATTTTGGACTTCGCAAAATAACGTTCTTTAGCTTCTTTGAGTTCTGTTTTAGTCATCTCCTCGTTGTAACAATTGGGTTATAAACATATCAAAGTAGGGGCGTATAGTTTTGATAAGCTCCATATAGGCTTCACGCTTTTTGCCCGTGCTTTGTCCTGCTTTCTCTAAGATAAAATTAGAGAAGCCGTCGAGGCTCTCCATAGTGTATACCGCTATCTTATTATGGTCTGTAATTCGGTCGAACGCAGCCACAATCTTAGTAATATCATCTGCCTTATAGGGCAAAGGTTCACCCCGTTCAATAGCCTGCGCACACTTGAGGGTGAGTTTGCGAATATTAGAAGGCTTAAGCGTTTGTAATTCTTTCTCATCATCCCATTTGCCCTCCTCTCGCCATTTGCCGAGTGTCTTAATGCCTATACCTATCATTTCCGATATATTAGCAATGCTAAAGCCTTTGGCAAATAGTTCCTTTGCCTGTGATTTCTTATAATCTGCCTCAACGGCGGTTAGTCGTGCCATATCTATTGTAGTAATTCATTTATCTTGTTATTAATCTCGTCAAACTTTGCTACGTTGTTAGGGGCGAAGTTGCCAGGGCCTGCGGGGGTTTGTATCACTGCCGTTTTAAGTTCATTTAAAAACTCATTTAAAAGGCTTTTAAAATCTACTTCCCCGCGTTGCAGATGTACCCCCGCTTTGTCTATGGTAAGCTGAGTCTCTTCTATTCGCAAGCTAACGCTCTCAATCTCGCTATAAGCTACCACATAGTAGCGGTTTTCGTCCTCCCCAATGGAAGCAATCAGTACGCTACTACCCACCTTTGGGAACAGGTAAAACCGCTCAGCATTATCGTTAATCACTGAAGCTAAGCGCACGGTATATTGTAGCTCGTCGTCCTTCACCTCACACGTGCCTTGTGCTTTGTCTACAGATAGCACCTCTACGGCTATGGTGGGGGTTTTGCGTTTGCCTATCTGCCGAAGTCCATCGGCTAATTCTCTATCAATGCTCATAATCGTGCTCCTATGGTTACTTGTCGGCGAGCCCCACTGCGCCCAAAGGTAGTTTCTACCTTCTTAATGAAGTAACGCTCGTCTATGTCTTTCAGTTCTTTGTCAATAATATGTGCCTGCATACCACGTGTGGCATAGGGGACTAAGAAACTCGTTATAGAGCCGTCAAAGCCGTCATACTTTAGCTTTTCCATTTCCGCTCTTGCCATATCTCGTAGCTTAGCCTCATCGCTCACTACAGAGGTGTGAAAGGTTCTTAACTCGCCATCAGGGTCGCCCTCTTCTACAGTTTTCTTTTTGTTGTTCTTATCTATGTAGGTATATCGTATTTTTAGTCTACGTTCGTCCTTGGTACGATATTCCAAATCGTTCGTCACGATGTTGTAATTGAGGTCATAGCGTGCTGTTTGCCCTATATTAGTAAGCTCCGAAAGCCCCGCGTATAACTTGCCCTCATCGTTGATAAAGATACTTAGGCGAAACTCCTCTTTGAGCTTTTCTAATACCTGCGTACCATTGGCATTGCGAATGAGCCACTGGTCTAACTGCATTTGTGGTATATTATCAGCCAAGGCAATAGGAGTGTTTTTTACTACCTCCTGCAATACTTCTTTAAGGCTTGTCTTTTGCCACGATTTGTTGATGTTTTTTCGTCTAAGCAAATACATAGCATCTTCACATTCTATGCTTACGGGAATGCTTGGCTTGACCTTCTTTACATAGCCTTCAAACTCTACTCCGCTATATACCCCCTCATAAGCAAGAGTAATGCTCACCTTATCGCCTGCTTTGATAGCCTTTTCCGTATAGAGGCTATCACCTCCTTTAGCTACTTTAAAATGGGTGGGTAGTTCAATAGTACAGGTGTCGGCTAATTCGTCTACCGATTTGGTGATTTTCACACTATGTACAGCCTTGAAGGTGTAATCCCCTATTTTGATAATTGCTTGTAATACAAACATTAGTATAAGTTGTTAAGTTGGGTTCGTTTTTCGTCTAACTCGGCATAGAAGTCCATATCCGACACTGCTTTGATGGTATACTTTTGTATTCCCTCCTTGCCCTCCATCGCTTCAAAGCTAATATCTTTCAAAACAATGTTACGAATATCAAAGAGGGTAAAGAGTTTGTTGCCCACTACCTCCAAACTCTCATTTTTTTCAAACAAGTGGTTAAGGCTTTGCACTTGTGCAGTAGGGTACAAGTCGGGGTTGTTAGTGTCTATGCAAAGTCCCTTGATAGTAATTTGCCAATCTTCAGTGGCTATGTACTCCTTTACCTTGCCCTTGCGGTGTTTGCCTACGGTTGCCGTCTCTACAATGGTTTTAGTGAGTGAAAAGCTCACCAAAGGTTCGTTTGGAAAGAGTGTTTGTACACCTGTTTTATCGGCAACCTTAAAGGTCATAAAGTATTGGCTACCATTGCTACGCGCTTCACTAATATTGGAGAGACTCGGTAGTACGTATTTCTTTTTATTATTAGCCCACCACGAGGGGAATGCTGGACCTACATAGTCCAAAAAAGCCCGCGCGGTGAGTTCTTTTAAATCAAAATCCATTCGTTAATGATGTTATTTTCAATGCAAAGGTCATACATATAAAGTAGCCAATGAAATTGCTGTCCAAAGTTTGGACAAATTCAGTACAAAATTTGGGGCAAATAAGCCCAAATTTTGGATGCCGATTTTTATATCGACAAAAACCTGCTGACTTTTGCACCAGAATTATAAGATGAACTAACACCCATTTGCTAATGAAACACCAATTTATCATCAATACTGAAAATGTAAACAGCTATGGCTACCGTATCCTTACTGACGGTATTGACTACGCCCAATATATGCGCAACCCCGTTGTACTCTTTATGCACGAAAGAGGTGTTAATGCCTATAAGGGTAGTGAAGTCATCGGGCGTTGTACCAAACTATACAAGGAGGGAACTACTCTTATAGCAGAAGTGGAGTTTGACGAGCAAGACGAGTTCGCTAAGAAGATAGCAGGAAAGGTGGAACGTGGCTATATACGTATGGCTTCAATGTTTGCCGAAATACAAGAAGTATCTACCGAACCACAACACATCTTAGAAGGACAAGTCTATGAGACTGTAACCGCTTGCAAGCTTGTGGAAATCTCCATTGTTGATATAGGAGGCAACGACAACGCTTTGAAGCTCTCGAAAGATGGAAAACCTTTTCAACTCAAAAAAATAGTAACTAATAATACATCAAACAATATGGATATTAAAGTGATAGCCCTTGCCTTGGGTATGGGCGAAAATGTGAAAGAAGAGGCAGTACTAAGTGCCTTACATAATCTAAAAACCGCCAAAGAAAATGCAGAAGCTGAAATAGTAGCTTTGAAAAAGACTATTACCGCTACCCGCACTGTCGAAGCTACTACCTTAGTTGACAAAGCTATTAGCTTAGGACTTATTCCGGAAGCTCTCAAAAAAAGTCAGCTAAAGCAGTTTGAAGCAGATTTTGATGGACAAAAAGCCGTACTCTCTAAACTTGTAGCCAACAAAGAAGCTGAGAATACACAGCAAGGAAAGGCTAACACCGTACGTGAGGTAGTGTTGGGAGCAGGAGCAAAACCAACAGGTACTGCCGATGAGAGCTTTGACTATTTGCAAAAGAAAAACCCCGAAAGGCTCCGAGCTATCCGAGACAAAGAACCCGAAGAGTATGCCCGCTTAGCTAAAGAGTACGCCAATGGGGTACGCTACACCGAAAAGTAATTTAATAACCCTTTAAAAACAATTTAAAACAGTATGAAATTATCACTAAAAGCATTATGTATTAATGTGGTTTTGGCATTCCTTGCCTCTCTTTTTATCGCCCCAGCTTTGGGTGCCTCAGTACCCTTGGTGGCTACAACTATCGTGGCAACTTCCACCGTAGCCCAGTACATAGCCCCAGAACTCTTTAAGGGTATTGCAATGGAGGGGCTTCAAACCGAAGTATGGATAGCGGGCATTAAAGAAAACCCTATCCCCGACAATTCGTTTGTACACCAGAGTGTGGATTTGTCGCAATACGTAGAACATAACAAGCTACACCTTGCCGAAGCAGGCGTGGAGCCTCCTGTACACGAAGACTATTTTGCCACAGCTAATAACCCACTACCTGTTGCCGACATTGCCGATATAGCTAACGAGGTAGTGTTACACACTTACTCTACTGAGCAAACTCGTCACCGCCAATTGCAGGAAATTGAGCTTGCTTACGACAAACGCTCCAGCGTGATACAACGACACCGCGTATCACTGGCTAAGAACATCGGCAAGCGTGCCGCCTACGCGTGGTCGCCTAAAAAAGATGACGCTTGGAACAAGGTGTGCAACCTCGCCGCTTCCGACTCGGTGATTGACGCTATCATCGACATCAAGTCTTTTTTGGAAGGCAAAGACATCTACGACGGCATTAACATCTGTCTCAATGCCGACCACTTTGCACGTATCCGCAAAGAGGATAAACGCCTCTACAAGGATATTATGAACGAAAACCAAATGTACGGCATTAAGGTGTTCCGTTACAACCAAACGCCTCTATATACCAAAACAGGTGAGAAGAAACCATTCGGGGCGACCAAAGACACCGATGACAAGCAATCGTCTATCGTATGGGTTACCGACGAGGTGTTCCGTTGTTTCGGCGATGTAGAGATGTATCCCACACTTCGTGACTCTGGGTTACAAGCTGACACTCTTTCCTTCGCACAACGTGCCTTAGTAGGGGTTATCCGCGCCAAGAACCCTAAATATTTAGGAGCAATCTTATAGGAATATATAGTAGGGTGAGCGGACGAGCTTAATGGTATCCATACCTCACCCTACTCCTATATTAACTTTAAAACAAAATACAATGACAACAGCAGAAAAAGCAAAACAATATTTTGATGAAAACAAAGCAACAAAAGAGCTCTATGCTACCTCCGATGGTTTCCTCTTCTTACTAAAAAAAGATGCACAAAACCACGCACAAACCTTAGAGGATAGCACAGTGGAGAGCTATACTAATGAGTTAGAAGATAAAGTAGTAACAGAAACACCAGACAAAACTGAAAAATCTGAAAACTCTGACGAGTCAGAAGGTGAGACTGTAACAGATACTTCAAAATTCAACTTTTTTAAACCTAAAAAATAATGGCATTACCTAAAGTATTATTCAATATTGCCAAAGACGGCTTAGGCAGAACTACGGCTATACAAAAGACTACTGGGCTTATCACAACGGGAGTTACGGTGAGCAATAAAGTAGAATTGGGCAAGTCGTACCAAGTATTCTCACTAAAAGAAGCTGTAGCTTTGGGAATTTCAGAAACTGAAAACGCCTTTGCTTATAAGCACGTAAAAGCGTTTTATGACCAAGCCCCTACGGGTACCCCTATATGGGTAATGCTCGTATCAGATGCCACTACTATGACGGCAATGCTTGACAAAGACGGTGCTTTTGCCCCAACTCTCATAGCTGATGCCAAAGGGGCTATCCGCGTGCTTGGGGTAGTGAAAAAAGCAACTGGTAGCGAGACTATCACCGCAGGTTTAGATGCCGATGTGCAGACAGCCGTAGTGAAAGGTCAAGCCCTTGCCGAACACTTTGAAAAGAAGTATATGCCTTTTAGAGTGTTAGTGTCGGGCAATAGTTGGAACGGCAAAGTAGCCGACCTTACTAATTTCTCCGAAAACGAACTCAACAAAGTAGCTTGTTTTATTGGGAATGATGATAAGGAGAAAGAAGCATCAGTTGGTTTATTTTTAGGCAAAATAACCAAAATACCCGTACAGCGCAAAATTCACCGCGTGAAGGACGGCAGCGTATTACCCTTGGTAGCATACTTCACTGACGGCACCACTATCGACAGCAAAGCCGACCAATGGGACGCGCTTGACGACAAAGGGTATATCTTCTTTCGCACCTTTGTAGGGCGTTCGGGATACTACTTTTCGGGCGATAATACCCTTACCAAACCCACCGACGACTTTAAGAGCCTATGCAACGGGCTTGTAATGGACAAAGCAATGCTCCTAAGTTATGGAGTATTGGTAGAGGAACTCAGCGACGAGGTGTTACTATCCGAAGACGGCAGTATTCACCCCGCTATTATCAAAGGTTGGCAAACCAAACTTGAGAGTACCTTGCAAAGCCAAATGGTATCGCAGGGTGAGCTTTCGGCTGTAAAGATTGATATAGACCCAAAGCAACGTGTACTACAAACGGGCAAAGTGGTGATAGGTATCAAACTGTTACCCGTAGGTTATGCCGACTTTATAGAAGTAAATATTGGCTTTACTACAACAGTTACGCCGTAAGGTAATTAACCATTGATAATTAATCATTAATCATTAGAAAAAATGGCAACATTCAACAGTAAACAATATGCGTGGTGTGAACTCTCTATCGCTTTTGCTGGGCGTATCCTCATAGGAGTTACGGAGCTGGAATATACCGAAAAGCGTGAGAAAGACTTGCTATATGGGCGTGGGTGCAAACCTCACGGAATTGTGTCAGGCAACCGTAGCTTTGAAGGCAAAGTTAGCCTTTGGCAAAGCGAGCTTGAGGCAATGACACGCGATGCGCCCAACAACGATATACTTGGGCTTAGCTTTGACCTTGTCGCTTCCTACGTGCCCTTGGACGGCGGACAGATAGTCACCGATATTCTCAAGCACGTGGAATTTACCGAAGTGAAAAAGGGAATGAAGCAAGGCGATAAGAATATGATTATAGAGCTCCCTATCCTCTTTACAGATGTAAAGAGACAAGTGTGAGCCACACGGGGCGGGTAGCATCCGTAGGCAATTTAAAAACCTTTTAAAAGCAGTTTAAAATGAACGTAACTAAACAACAAATACAAGAATGGAAAAAGCAGTACGGCGATGTGTACGTGCTGAATATTGAGGGCAAAAAAGCGTATTTGCGTACGCCCGACCGACAAACCCTTAGCTATGCCTCTACTTTGGCAACCAAGGACCCGCTGAAGTTCAACGAGGTAGTACTCAATAACTGTTGGCTTGGGGGCGATGAGGAGATTAAAACAGATGACACGCTGTTTCTCGCCGCCAGTAGTAAACTGCCCGACCTTATACAGATTAAAGAGGCTACCTTGGAAAAGCTCTAAGTGATGCGGAGATAGAAGAGGATAGGGATTGGCTTCGCATCACTAACGCTTCCTTGCGTTACTATATGCACATTACCAATCCCGACACCCTCTCCGATACCCAGTGGGCTATGAGAGTGAAAGAATTAGAGTGGCTTAGGCAGAAAGAGGCGGAACAATACAAGTAGTATAATAGGTAGTTTGTTGTAGTCTTTCACGTTCTCTTGCTTGTTCGGCTCCTTTGGAGAGCATAAGGGTAAGTATCGCTATAAGGAAAAAGAAAACTGCACTTGCAATAGCTGTGGTGGTGTATTTCCTTTTAGTAATAGGCTCTTTCTCGGTAAAAGCCCTATAGGTAGCATAGAAAGGCACACCAAGGAGAGCAATCCCATAGAACAACCCCGCACTAATAAGTAGCAATAAGCCAATAGAGGCAAGTAGGTTAAAGAAAATTAATAAGACTTTCATTGTGGCAAATATTTTAGAATATACATTAACGCTTAAAGACTTTGTCAGTGCAAAGTTACAAAAAATTGGCATAAATAACGATACAATATTAGAAAAATTTGCCGAATTAGAGAATGTACAGAAAAAAGTCTCTCGTGGCTTTGCCCAAATGGGCACGTCTGTACATACTTTGCAACAGAAAATAGCCTTACTCAAAGCCGAGCGAGATTTGTTGCCTATAGGTAGCCTTTCGGTTATTCGTAAGTACAACAGTGAGATTAATAAGTTAGAGCGCAGTGTTACTAAGCTACAAACTCTCAATGGAAGTAGGCTCAAAACGTGGTTTTCGGATGCTTTGAACAGCCTGCCTGGGATAGCTACGAACCCCCTAATATTGACGGGAGCTGTGATAGGAGGAAGTATCAAAAAGGGTATGGAAGCTGACCTACAACAAGCCAATATTACTACTTTGCTTCGTGGTGATGTAGAAAAAGCCAAAGCCTTATATGCTCAGCTCTCCGATTATGGCGTAAAAACGCCTTACGACAAGGCAGGACTTATTGAAGCGCAGAAGACAATGATGTCCTTCGGGCTTTCCTCCGAGTTTGCATTTGGCAAGCTCAAGAACATCGGCGATATAGCTATGGGTGATGCTCAAAAGATGAAGAGTCTATCGCTTGCTTTTGCGCAGGCTACTTCGGCAGGCAAGCTACAAGGGCAGGATTTAATGCAGATGATAAACGCGGGCTTCAACCCCTTGCAGGTGATAAGCGAACGCACGGGGGAAAGTATGGCGCGACTTAAAGAGCGAATGAGTCAAGGAGGTATCTCAGCTCAAGAGTTGGCACAAGCCTTTGAATGGGCAACCGACAAGCAAGGAATTTTCTATCAAGGCGCAGAGAAAGCGGGAGAAACTCTCAGCGGTAAGTTTAACAAAATGATGGACTCCATTACTGAACTTGCTTTAAAAGTATATGAAGCTATTAGCCCTATGCTTGGTCCCTTGGTAGAGTTTATGTCGGCAGTCTTCTCAAGCATAGGCCAGGGTATTGGGTGGCTTATTCAGAAATTCCAAGAAGGAAACCCCGTTATTTGGCTTATTGCAGGTGCTATAGGTATATTCACGACCGCATTGATATTGCACAACACCTACACAGCTATTGCTACCGCTTGGCAAAATAGGCTAACGTGGGCAGTGATAAAGACAAACCTCGCCTTTTTGGCAAACCCTATAACGTGGATTATAGCGGGTATTATTGCTCTTATTGCTATTATCACCTATTGCATTGTGGGTGTAAGCGGTTGGGGTAAAGCGTGGGATAACACCGTACAAGGAATGAAGTATCTGTGGGAGGCTTTTATACTTGGATTTAAGGCATATTGGAACACAGCTATCAACGCTTTTATGGCAGGAGTAGACCTTTGTAAGTTGGCTTGGTATAAGTTTAAAGAGGCTGTAGGTTTGGGAGATAGTAAAGAGAACCAAGCGATGATAAGTCAAATACAAAACGACTTGCAAGAACGTGCCAAATCGGTAGCAGAGGGCTATAAGAAAGCAAGAGAGGCAGGAGCCAAAGCCAAAGAAGCTTTCGGCAAAGCGTGGGACTCTTTAGAGTTTAAAAGCATTTCGAGTGTAAAAGATGACCTAATGGGCAAGTTGGGTATGAAAACCGAAAGCAGTCCTGCAGGAATAAGCCCTATAACAGGAGAAGCTACCACGCCAACGACGGGTGAAGGAGCTAAAACTAAAGACAATATCGTAACGGGAGGAACACGTCAAACCCATATCAACATACAGATAGGCAACTTAGGCACTGACACTAAGGTATATGTATCCTCTGTGAGGGAGGGTGTAGAAAACTTTGGGGCGCAACTGAAAGAAGAGCTTTTGAGAATTGTGAACAGTGTAAACCAAATGCAAACAGCCTAATGAAAGATATACTTATAGACAACAACAATGATTTGCGCCTATCGGCGGATGGTGATTTTGAGATAGGTTACTCCGATAACCAGCAACAAATGGCTATACTCACTACCGAGAAAGGTGAGTGGAAAGAGCACCCCGAAGTAGGTGTGGGTATTGCTCAAATGCTCGCCGACGACCTTTATACCGAGATGCTTATTGAGGTAAAAAAGCAATTGGAATACGACGGTATGCAAATTAATGATGTAGCCCTACAAGAGGGAGGAAAATTACTTATTGACGGAACCTATAATAGCAATTAATCTATGGCTCTAAACAAAGAACAACTCAAACAAGGCATTATCCGCCTGCAACAAGATATGCTTACTAAAACAGATGCCTCAATGGAAGAGTATGCCGAACGCTTGGCAAGCCTTATTGATGCATTCGTCAAGAGTGGAGAGGTAACAGTAGGCGCGGGTATACCCGTAAGCACAGCAGGTACTGCCACCGCTCAAACGGGAGCAACTACAAGTGCAGGAAAAGGCACAATTAGCTAAAAAACAAAATAACAATATGACAAAACTCAACTACATCTTACAAGGCTTTGGTTTTAGGGACTCTCAAGACTTCCTACGCTCAGCTTTTGGTCACACCTTTTCAATGCTATTTATCAAAATGGACGTTATACTATCATTACTATTTGCTACAATACATTTCCTCTTTGGATTCAATCACCTATTCCTTACCGCTTATGTGGTATTGCTCATTTTTGAATGGATAACGGGGGTACAAGCCTCCCGCAAGCGAGGTGAAAAACACGAGAGTCGCAAGTTCGGGCGTATGTTGTTGAAGATAGCGACCTATCTTGTGCCTATCTATATACTGCATACCTTCTCGGCTAATGTAGAGTTTCCAAGTCTTGGAGGTTTTGAGTTCGATCCCTTTCACTGGCTCTATTGGGTAATGCTCATCGCCATTATATGGCAATTAGTAGTGAGCCTCTTAGAGAACTTAGAAAGCTTAGGCTTTCGCTTCGCTAAAGTACTGCTCAAGATAATCAATAAGAAGTTCTATAAGACCTTTGAGTTAGAAGAAGAGCCTCACGGGCAATTAAATAACCAAGATAATGGAGATAACAGTCCTACATAATCAAAGCCTCCTTGACCTCGCTTTGCAACACACGGGCACAATAGAAAGCGTCTTTGAATTAGCCGAAGCTAATGCCTTAAATATTACTGATGATGTGCAGGCAAGCAAAATATTAGCACTATCCGTTGAAGTGTTCACTAACAAAGATATTTTAGCCTACTACACCGCTAAGAACTTACAGCCCGCGACAGCCTTTACCAAAGAAGATGAACAAGTGTTTGAACGACAAGAAGGTATTAGTATATGGGCTATTAACTTAGATTTTATAGTAACAAAAGATTATTTTCTACCACAATAACTTATGGCAAGAAGTATTCAAGATATTCAGCAACTCATCTACGCTCAAAAGGCGCAAGAACCCGCATTGGAAAACCTCAACAGCACCTCCAAAGTAGCTATATGGCGGCTGTGGGTATATATTATCTCGGTGGCTATATGGAGTTTGGAGAAGCTTTTCGATTTACATAGGACAGATATTGATAAACGCCTTACGGAATTAAAACCTCATACTGCACGCTGGTATAGAAGTAAAGCCCTTGCCTTTCAGTATGGTTATTACCTCGCTCACGACAGTGATAAATACAATAATCAATGGTTAACAGAGGAGCAGATAGAGGCGAGTAAGATTATAAAATACTCAGCAGTGGTGGAGAGTAAGAACGAGGGTAGGCTTATAGTTAAGATAGCAGGTGAACAAGGCGACACCTTGCAACCTATTACCGATGTCCAACGAAAGAGCTTTGAGGCGTATTTGCAAGAGATAAAAGATGCAGGTGTACGCCTATCAGTGGTGAACTATCAGCCCGATGTGTTGCACCTACAAATGAAAATTGTCTATGACCCTTTGGTGCTCGATAGTAATGGGCAAAGTATAACTAAAGCAACCAAACCAGTAGAAGAGACTATAAAAAGCTACTTAAAAAGGTTGCCTTTCAATGGTGAATTGGTCTTAGCGCACCTTATTGACGCGCTTCAACAAGCCGAAGGAGTGAAAATCCCGCATTTGGTATTGGCACAAAGTAAGAACATCACCAGTAGTGGCGAGTATGGGGCTTTTGAAACCATTGAAATAAGCAAGATACCCACCGCAGGCTACTTTACGATAGACAACTATAACGATATAACCTACATAAGCAATGTATAACTTCAATATTGACAAACTGCTTGTACTGCTAACACCTACCTTCCTACGCAAGCCGAAGATGGTAGCGTGGTTACGTGCGTTGGCAATACCCTTGAATAAACTACTTTACCAATTTCAGCAAGCTCGCGAATCCGACTTATACAACTTGGCACATAACAGCCAAGTATGCTATTTGCGTAAGGCTCTTAATGATGAGTTTGACAAGGTGAAAAGGGATATTAATATCGAGGACGGCAAACAGAATGCACGCATCTACATCTACCCCCGCAGTACTAACAAACCACTGTACTTAGGCAAAATATTCCTATACCAACGAGGCAGTTATATTGATGGAGGAGTGGACTTTATAGTAGTCCTTCCACGAGATTTAGAATACGACTTCTACAAGCTCGAAGCTCTCGTGAATTTTTATAAACTTGCTGGTAAAAGATGGACCATAAGAATTGAATAATATGAACAAATTAAACCTAACCCACGAGGCAGGATATCCCTTCGATGTGAATTTTCTTGCCTTTATGCAAAATGCCTACAGCCTATTTAACCACTTTGGACACCTTGCAGGTAATAAGGTGATTGTTTCTGGATGTGAGCAGTCGGGCAATACTCTTTCGTCGGGTACTGTATTTATTAATGGGGAACTTTTCCCCTTTGAAGGAGGCGCCAAGAGCGATACCGTATTTATCAAAGAAATAACAAATGAGGTAACCTTTGAGGATGGTTTTTTACGCCCATTAGAAACCATTAGAACTGTGGCTTTTGGTAGGTCAGTACCTGAGAAGACTTTCAATTGGGCAGACTTTCAACGAGTTACTAACCTACAAGAATTAGGGGAAAATAAAGCCGAAAAACAAGCCCTTAAAGATTTAAAAGATGAAGTAGAAAAACTCAAAAAACAAAAGCAAGCGGTGCCTATTGGGCTGATTGCCTTATGGGGCAAGCCTGCCTCAGAAATACCTGCAGGTTGGCGTGAGTACGTGAACCTACGCGGTAAAATGCCAATAGGTCTCGATCCAGATTATGTAAAAACCAAAGACGACTCGCAAGACTACCAATTTAACACTTTGTTAAAGTCTGGTGGAGAACGCTCTCATAGACTCACCATAGCCGAAATGCCTTTGCACACTCACAATTACAATGATATATATTATTCAGAGGCCTGGGGGAGTGTATATATACCAGGCAATATAGGATCAGAAAAAACAGACGATGATAACAAGGGATATGATATGACGCGTACCTCGGCAGGTACGGGTGGCGACCAGCCTCACAACAATATGCCACCTTACCGAGTAGTACAGTTTATTGAGTATGTAGGATTTTAATTAGAAAACAAGATATTATGACAACAATAGAAACATTAAAGCAATGGTTCTCTAATCTTAAAAAACCAACGCAAGAACAGTTTTGGGCTTGGTTAGATAGTTTTTGGCACAAGAGCGAAAAGATACCAATGGAAAGCGTAGAGGGCTTGGATAAACTCGTAGAAGGCACGGCTTCAGCTGAACAATTGAATAATCACCTAAACGATAGCAATGCACACAAAGCTCTCTTTGACAAAAAAGTGGATAAGGTAGAGGGTAAAGAATTAAGTTCAAATGACTTTACTAATGAATATAAAGAGAAGTTGGACGCTCTGCACCCCACTGACACTTCAAAGCTATTACCCAAAGGTAACTTCACAGGTACTGCACAAGACTTAAAAAAACAGATTGATGATAAAGCTGACAAGAATCATAAACATAAATGGAGTGAGATAGAGGAGAAGCCATCTATTCCTTCTGAAGAAAATTTTTGGAAAAGTAATATTGGAGAAATTGAAATTTCTAATGAAAATAAAGGAGGAAGACAATCGGGTTCATATAATTTCTATGGAGGTCAAGGTATTTTACTAAGTTTTAGAGGAGGTGGAAATATTACATCTTTAGAGTTTTGTAAACGAATTGTTAATAATTCTGAATATGAAAATGACCATCTTTTAGTGAGGGCTTCTGATGAAAATAATGAATTTCCAGATGAAGGTAAATGGGAGCCATTAGCTTGGTATTCTGATACTAAAAGGTTAGGATATATTGCATTTGAGTACCATCCTCCTCAATCAGGCACTACTGGAATCTCTGCTTATGAAAATGGTAACTTTGGAAGAATGTTGTATATTGAATCTTCTTGCTTCATTGATTTAGACCCTTTGAAAAATACATTTGCTTGTTTACAATACTTCAAGACTTTTGATGAAGGAGAGATTACCTTACAAAGTATAAGAAGTGAAGTAGAACTTGTCTACCTTACAGAAGATACTATATGTAATGGAAAAACAGGAAGTAGGATATATCTATACGCTTGTAAAAATAAAGTATATATTGAAATCATAAATCTTAAATAGAACCAAATGAAAAAAAGCACCCGCAACATCCGTTACTTAGTAGTTCACTGTTCCGCTACACCAGAGGGCAGAGACCACACCGCCAAAGATATAGCCCTTTGGCACAAACAACGAGGCTTTAATGAGATCGGCTACAATTACATTGTCCGCTTAGACGGTACCGTAGAGTTAGGCAGAGACGTGAACAAGATACCTGCTCACGTCACTAACCACAATAAGGATAGCATAGGTATCTGTTACATTGGAGGAATAGATAAAAAAAACCTTCAACCCAAAGATACCCGTACCCCTGCCCAAAAAGAAGCCTTAAAGAAGCTCCTCACCGAGCTTAAAGCCCTCTACCCCGAAGCCGAAATATTAGGTCATAGAGACTTCCCAGGAGTAGCTAAAGCCTGCCCTTGCTTCAACGCCAAAGACGAATATAAATCAATTAGCAAATGAGAAAATTAACCCTATTATTATTAGCGTTCCTTGCCCTCGTAGGGTGCAAAACCAAAAAAGTAGAAACCTACACAC